>CACBBI010000003.1 GCA_902537445.1 uncultured Prochlorococcus sp. | reverse complement strand
CCTTATGATCACCTGGATCTAAAACGACATAACAATTAAAATAAACTATTTGTTCTACATCCCTAAGCGGAATATCCAAAAGTATTGCAACGTAACTAGGGATTCCTTTCAAATACCAAACATGGGAAACTGGCGCAGCTAGTTTTATGTAGCCCATCCTATGTCTTCTGACTCTACTTTCAGTTACTTCAACCCCACATCTCTCACAAACAATGCCGCGATGTCTTACTCTTTTGTACTTTCCACAATGGCATTCCCAATCTTTAGATGGTCCAAAAATCTTTTCACAAAACAATCCATCCATTTCTGGTTTGAGTGTCCTGTAATTGATAGTTTCAGGTTTCGTAACTTCACCAACTACTTGTCCATTGGGCAATGTCCTCTGACCCCAATCCATTATTCTTTGCGGAGAAGCTATTGAAATTTTGACGTAATCAAAGTGATTTTCAGTTCTTAAGTTGCTGTTTGTCATTTTTAACGAATTTAAATTAAAAGGTTTTAGTTGAGTATTTAATCTTCCTCATATTCAGAGGTTCCGAGTGATTCGTAAGTCGGCCTTGATGGAGTATTTCTTCTCGGATTGATATCTTGCATTAAATCTACTTCTTTTCCTTCGTCTGTATAAACCCCTATATCCAAGCCTAGAGATTGTAATTCCCTCATAAGAACTTTAAATGACTCAGGAGTACCAGGCCTTGGTATCGGTTTACCTTTTACAATCGCATTAAGAGCTTCATTTCTTCCTTGCATATCATCAGATTTAACTGTTAACAATTCCTGAAGAGTATAAGCGGCTCCATAAGCTTCAAGAGCCCATACTTCCATTTCTCCAAGCCTTTGTCCGCCTTGCTGGGCTTTACCGCCCAGGGGTTGCTGCGTAACCAAAGAATAGGGACCAGTGGATCTTGCATGAATTTTATCATCCACCAAATGGACTAATTTGAGGAAGTGAGAGTATCCGACAGCAACTGGCTGATCGAAGGGTTCCCCTGTTCTACCATCTTTAAGTAATAGCTTTCCTGGATCTTCAGGATTGTAAACCCATGCTTTACCTGGCTGTTTTGAAGCTTCCTCTAAAAATGCTTGAACAGTTTGATGTGATTTTTCAGCTCCATACATTTCATCAAATGGAACAACTTTAACTCGGCAATTTAAGTTGGCGGCTGCCCAGCCCATCAATAATTCAAAAACTTGACCTACATTCATCCTACTTGGAACTCCTAGAGGGTTAAGAACTATGTCCACAGGCGTTCCATCAGGTAAATAAGGCATATCTTCTCTTGGTAAGATTCTGCTAATAATTCCTTTATTTCCATGTCTCCCAGCCATTTTGTCACCCACTTGAATTTTCCTTCTCTGAGCCACATAAACTCTAACAACCATGTTAGCTCCGGGAGGTAATTCATCACCTTGTTCTCTTGTGTAAATGCGAACATCCAAAACCCTTCCCTTTTCAGTTTTAGGTACCCTAAGGGAATTATCTCTTACATCTCTAGCCTTTTCACCGAAAATAGCTCTTAACAGTTTTTCTTCAGGAGGTTGGTCTGATTCCCCTTTTGGAGTAACTTTTCCTACAAGAATATCTCCACTCTCGACAAAAGCACCAACCCTAATAATTCCCATCTCATCAAGATTGTTCAAGCTTTCTTCCGAGATATTTGGAATTTCTCTTGTAATTTCTTCAGGTCCTAGCTTCGTTTGTCTTGCTTCAATTTCATATTTTTCAATATGTACTGAGGTATATAAATCATCAGTTACCATCTTCTCGCTCACAAGTATGGCATCTTCATAGTTGTATCCCTCCCATGGCATATAAGCAATTAAAACGTTTTGGCCAAGGGCTATTTCTCCTCCTTCACATGCTGAGCCATCTGCTAAAACCTGCCCAGATATAACTTTATCTCCAATTTTCACTATAGGCCTTTGGTTGAGGCAGGTATCTTGATTTGATCTTTGATATTTCTGAAGATAGTGAAAGTGTTCATTACCGTGGTCATCTTTAACAACAATCTCATTAGCGTCTACATAAGATACAGTTCCATTGACTTTGGTTATGGGAACCATTCCTGAATCTCTAGCAACTTGAGATTCTAAACCTGTACCAACCAAGGGACGTTCTGGCCTTAGTAATGGAACGGCTTGGCGTTGCATATTTGATCCCATGAGAGCTCTATTAGCATCATCATGTTCCAAGAAAGGAATAAGTGAAGTAGCAACCGAAATTACCTGAACCGGAGAAAGCTGAACGTAATCAACTTGACGAGGAGGAACTTTTTCAAAATCCTGTCTGTATCTTACTGGTATTAATTTTGCAACTATATTGCCGTCCTTGTCAGTCGCTACGTCTCCTGGAGCCACCCTACACTCATCTTCTAAATCAGCAGAAAGATAAACCGGATTACCTTGCTTATTAACTTTACCGTCATTAACTTCCCAAAAAGGTGTTTCAATAAAACCGTACTCATTAACTCTTGCGTGGGTAGCTAAAGAATTTATCAGTCCTGCATTAGGACCTTCAGGAGTCTCGATAGGACATAATCTTCCATAATGTGAAGGGTGAATATCTCTTACAGCAAAGCCTGCTCTTTCTCGAGTTAAACCCCCTGGGCCTAATGCTGAGATTCTTCTCTTGTGTGTTAATTCAGCTAGAGGATTAGTTTGATCCATGAACTGACTTAATTGACTGGAGCCAAAAAATTCCTTTATGGCAGCAACCAAAGGTTTGGGATTGACTAGTTGAGCGGGAGTTAAAGAATCTGTTTCTCCTACAGTCATTCTTTCTTTGATAATTCTCTCTAAACGATTAAGTCCAACCCTAACTTGATTTTGAAGAAGTTCTCCAACAGATCTAACTCTTCGATTACCAAGATGATCAATATCATCCAAACTAGCGCCGCCAATATCCAATTCAAGATTAATTAAATAATCAATGGTTGAAAGGACATCTTCATGGGTAAGTGTTCTCACATCGTCTGGGACGGTAAGTCTCAATTTTTTATTTATTTTATATCTACCAACTCGGCCTAAATCATATCTTTTGGGATCAAAGAATCTACTGTGTAATAGCTGTTGTCCGCCAGAAACGGAGGGGGGCTCACCAGGACGTAGCTTCTTGTATAGCTCAAGTAATGCCTGATCTTCTGAATTAATACCCTCGTCATTAGCTGACTCAATTGAGCTTTGATAAAACTCTGGATGCCTAAGTTTATCTACCACATCATTATCTGAAAGACCCATCGCTCTCATAAGAACATGAGCGTTAATTTTTCTAGTTTTGTCAACTCTCACATAAAGTAAATTATTTTTGTCAGTTTCGAATTTTAACCATGCTCCTCTATTAGGGATAACGCTAGCGTTATAAGTTCTTCGACCATTTTTATCCAGTTCATCTTTGAAATATACTCCAGGACTTCTAACAATTTGATTAACAATAACTCTTTCAGCACCATTAATAATGAAAGTTCCTCTTTCAGTCATTAATGGTAATTCGCCAATAAATACCTCTTGTTCTTTAATTTCTCCTGTCTCTTTATTAATTAACCTGCAAATTACATACATTTGAGATGCGAATGTAGCATCTCTTCTTTTAGCTTCCTCAACATCATGCCTAGGTCTTTTTAATCTGTACTCTTCACCGATAAAATGTAATTCTAATTTACCTGTGTAATCTGAAATGGGGGAAAAATTTTGTAATTCTTCTATTAAACCCTTTTCTAAAAACCATTTAAAGCTTGCTCTTTGTACTTCAACTAAATCTGGTAGATAAGTAGCTGTTTTAGCTACCTGTAAAGCGCTACTGCTCATCCAAGAAAACCTGCGATTTTGTGAAATTTACTATTTACTTTTAATCTACTCAATAATAAGTTCTTTAACTTTTCACTTAAAAAGAGATCAGACGTTAAATCTCGATTTCAACAAAAAACAATATAAAAAAAAAGAATTAAATTTTGTTTAGTGCTAATAAATCATTAACTGTAGAAGTTAAAGTCAAAAAATTAAGAAAAATTTCCAGTAATTTCTAATAATAACAGCTGCTACGTCAACTTAACAAGTCAAATTTAAACAAATCTTCAGCATTCTTATATGACTCTCTAGCAATTGTGGTTAATTCAGTAGATCTTAAATCTGCCATAAAATTGGCAACATTTTCAACAAACGCAGGTTCATTTCTTTTTCCCCTATGAGGGACAGGAGCTAAAAATGGTGAGTCAGTTTCAATTAAGTATTTATCATTTGGGACTATTTTGGCACACTCATGAATTTCATGTGCTTTTGGGAAAGTGACTATACCACTAAAACTGATGTAAAATCCAAGATCCAAGAATTGCTTCATTTCTTTTGGTGTTCCTGTCCAACAATGAAGTACACCATCAGGACATTTCCCTTTTTTAGAGAGATCACTACATATCTCAATCATTTCATTTGCAGCATCTCTGCAATGGATAATTACGGGCAATTTAAGTTCAGAAGCTAACTCCATTTGCGGGATAAGTGCTTCAATCTGCTGATTTTTATTTTCATTTTTAAAAAAATCCAAGCCTAATTCCCCAATAGCTACAACTCGTCTATCTTCTAGAGCTGATTTTCTTAGAAGAGATTTTGAACTTTGTTCCCATTTTTTTGCTTCTAGCGGATGCAAACCAACTGAATAGTAAATTTCATTAAATTCATGGGATATTTTTTTCAACTTTGGAATTTCTGTTAATTCACAACAAGCATGAACTAATTTTTTTACACCTCTTGTGCGCAATCTTAAGACAACATCTTCAAGATCTCTCTCAAAATTTTCAAATATTAAATGACAGTGGGAGTCTATGAGTTCTATATCGCTCATAATTATGATCCGTCTTTTTACTTAGTGGTAAGAGTAGTTTTAACAAAATTGTTGATTTTCGATTTTTTATTAGCACCGTTGTTCTTGTGAAGAATATTTTTTTTAACTGCTTTATCAATTAAACTAAAAGCTTTATTAAGACTTGTTTTTACTAAATTTTTATTATCCTCATTAGGGTTTTTTTTATATTTTTCGCAATTCTCTAATGTTTTTTTGGTTAAAGTCCTGACAGTAGATTTATATGACTTGTTTATTAAACGATTTCTTTCGGCAATTTGTATTCTCTTTTTTGCTGATTTGTTATTGGCCACAGAGGGTGTATAAATATAAGAGTCTTATCATAACAAATAAATAGACTACTAATCAATCATATATAATTTGGAAGTTATTAAATTGGGTTTTGAGCCTTTCTATTTGAAAAAATTAAGCCAATGAAGATCATAAATAATAAAAAAGAAGCTATTGAAGAATTAAAAAGGATTTCTACTCGAATTAATTCAGATAACAATAATAAGATAAATACAATTGTTGAAGAAATTCTTCAAGAGATAAAAATTTCTGGAGATGTAGCAGTAGAAAAATATACAAAAAAATTTGATGGTTTCGACCCTGACCCTATGCAAGTGAGTGCGGATCAAATAAAAAATGCATGGGATGAAATTGATAACAATTTAAAGCAATCACTTGTAGTAGCTCATAAAAGAATTCAAAAATTCCATGAAAAAGAAATTCCTCAATCTTTCACTATAAAAGGTGAACATGGCGATACCGTCCAAAGAAGATGGAGACCAGTTAAAAATGCAGGTATTTATATTCCTGGAGGTAGAGCTGCTTATCCAAGTACAGTATTGATGAATGCTATACCTGCAAAAGTAGCAGGAGTAGAAGAAATTATAATGGTATCTCCTGGGAATAAAGAAGGGGAAATAAACAAAACTGTTTTAGCTGCAGCTCACTTATCAGGGATCAATAAAGTATTTAGAATTGGAGGAGCTCAAGCAATTGGTGCTTTAGCATTTGGCACAAATCAAATCAATAAAGTTGATGTTATTTCAGGTCCAGGAAATATATATGTTACAACTGCGAAAAAACTCATTTTTGGCTCTACAGGGATTGATTCTTTAGCTGGTCCAAGTGAAATATTAATCATTGCAGATGAAACAGCTCAAAGCACTCACATAGCATCTGATCTACTAGCGCAAGCAGAACATGATCCTTTAGCTTCATCAATACTTCTCACTACATCAAAAGACCAGGCGAAAGAAGTTTTAGAAGAACTTTATAAAAAAATAGATGATCACCCAAGAAAAGAAATTTGCATGCAATCAATAAAAAATTGGGGTTTAATTGTGATTTGCGAGAATTACGATTCATGTGTTGAACTAAGCAATAACTTTGCCCCTGAACACCTGGAAATTCTTACTATAGATTCAAAAAAAATTCTTGCAGGTATAGAGAATGCAGGAGCGATATTTTTAGGGAAATGGACCCCAGAAGCTGTTGGGGATTATCTTGCCGGACCAAATCATACTTTACCTACGTCAGGAAATTCTAGATTTAGCGGTTCTTTGGGGGTTGAAACTTTTATGAAAAATACTTCAATCATAGAATTTAATGAAGAAAGTTTAAAAGTTAATAGCCTTGATATTATTAATCTTGCTAAAAGTGAGGGCTTATATAGCCACGCTAACTCTGTAGAAATAAGATTTGAAGATTAGCTAGCTCTTGAGGGTGAGTAAACCACTGGTTTGTTGTCTTCAATTTTACCAACTAATACCTTGTCTGTAAGATCAACGAATAATCCATTTTCTAATACTCCTGGAATATTATTAATCTTCATTTCAATGTCTTTTGGATTCTGAATACCATTATTAAATAATACATCTAGGATGAGGTTGCCTTGGTCAGTAACAACTGGGCCAGCTTTTTTAGAAGCCATTCTTAACGTAGAACTACCATTCATTTCTAAAATGACTTCCTGGACTTGCTTCCAGGCATTAGGAAGAACTTCTACAGGTAAAGGGAAAGATTGATTTAGATTTTGTACAAGTTTAGTTTCATCAACAACAATCAACAATTGAGTAGCTTTATATGCCACTAACTTTTCTCTAACATGGCATGCTCCTCCTCCTTTTATTAATTGAAATCCTGGATCAACTTCATCTGCTCCATCAATAGCTAAATCAATTTGAGACACAGAAGCTAAATCGATAAGCGGGATATTTAGTTCAAGCGCTAAAACTTCTGATTGAAAAGAAGTTGCAACACCTCTTATATTTTGGAGTTTTCCAGAACTTATTTCATCCGCAAGGCTTTTTATCATTAACGCAGCTGTAGATCCAGACCCTAATCCGAGAATCATGTCACTTTTTACTTCTCTTATTGCTGCATCAGCAACTACTTGTTTCATTTGAGTTTGTGAATCCAAAATCTTTTTCTCTAATGTTTATAGATTATTAAATTTCAATGGGTGCTTTATGTCAAACCTGGAAGAGGTTCTGGTTTTATATTTATCTGTATCTCTTTATTATCTCTCAAAATATTTAAAAGGAATACTTTTCCTATCTGAGCTTTTTCTACTTCATCCAGTAAGGTTTTAGGTTCTTTTATAGAGATATTTTCGGCTGCGATTACTAAATCGCCTCTTCTTAAACCAGCTTTTTCAGCAGGGCTATTAGGTATTACCGATTGAATTAGAGCTCCATTTCTCTCAGGTAATTGAACTAACGAATTGGGATCTCTATTATGTTCTTTAGCAATTCTAGGATTTAAAGAAATTAATTGTACACCCAAATATGGATGAATAACTTCCCCATTTTTAAGAAGCTGATCAGAAACACTTTTAGCTAGATTGATGGGAATCGCAAAACCTAAACCTGCTCCAGGGCCACTTCTTACTAATGTATTAATACCTATTACCTCACCATTGGAATTTATGAGTGGTCCCCCAGAATTTCCTGGATTTATTGCAGCATCAGTCTGTATAAGATCCAGTCTTTTATCTGAAAAACCTAAACTATTTATATCTCTATGGAGGCTGCTAACAATTCCCAAGGTAACTGTTTTTTCAAGACCATAAGGAGTACCAAGAGCTATTGCCCAATCCCCAACTTCAAGATCTTCAGAATTTCCAAGTGGAGCAAAACCAGAATAAGCATCTTCATCAATTTTTACTAAAGCAAGATCAGTTACTGTATCTGTGCCCAAAACCTCACCATCACAAATAGATCCATCTGCCAAAGTAACTGAAACATTATCGACTCTTTCTACGACATGAGCGTTAGTAAGAACCAAACCATTCTCATTAATGATCACCCCAGAGCCTTGACCTCTCTCCCTTTCAGGAGTAATTCCTTGCTCACCAAGTAAATCCCTCAATAAAGGGTCAAGTAAAGTAGGATCGAATTGTTGCCTCTCTACCAACCGCTCAGTATCAATTTTTACAACTGCAGGGCCAATGTTTTTAACTGCGGATGATACGAAATTATGACTTTCAAAAGAAGATAAAGCTGAAACTTCAGCATTTTGAAAAGAATTGAGTAAGCAAAAACAAATAATAATGAATATTTGGATTAAATTAATAAATTTAATCTTGAGATACTTCATTTAATAAATAGTTTTTGAGTTTATTTGATAAATCTAATTGAAGAAAAAGATTATTGTTGTTTTTTTGTTTACATCCATAAAATGCAAATTTTTAATTTTTCTTATAGAAAAAACTTCTTAATGTGTGAAAATAAATTTTGAATAAATTTATAAATAAATTTGAACAAAGAAAACAAAAGTAAACTAGAAGCTTTATTAGAAAAAGTTGCTAATGAAAGGGATTTAGAAATCTACGGTTTAAATATACAAACCAATCAAAATCCAATTGTTATTGAAATAACTATACGAAAAACTAATGGGGATGACATTTCCTTAGATGATTGTGCGCTATTTAATACCCCAGCATCTGACGAAATAGAAAAATCAAATCTTTTAAATTGTTCATATGTGTTAGAAATTAGTAGTCAAGGGGTCAGTGATGAATTAACCTCAGAAAGAGACTTCAAAACTTTTAAGGGTTTTCCAGTTAATGTTGAGTTAAACCAAAAGAATTCAAAATTAAAATTCCTGAATGGTTTACTTTATGAAAAGTCTAATGATTATTTAGCCATTAACATTAAAGGTAGGATAAAAAAAATCCCTTTCGATGAAGTATTAAAAATTAGTCTTTGTACCTTAAAAGATTAATTATTTTAACCATTATTCAATTTTCCCATCATAGATGGCATTAGTTATTCTCCCAGGTTTAAACAATCTTATTGAAGACATTAGTGAGGAAAAAAAGTTACCTCCTAATATCGTTGAAGCAGCCTTGCGCGAAGCTTTGTTAAAGGGATACGAAAAATATAGAAGAACTTTTTACATTGGAATTAACGAAGATCCATTTGATGAAGAATACTTTAGTAATTTTGATGTTGGACTAGATCTAGATGAAGAAGGTTATAGAATCTTATCAAGTAAAATAATTGTAGAAGAAGTTGAAAGCGAAGATCATCAAATATCTTTAGTAGAAGTTAAACAAGTAGCTGATGATGCTCAAATAGGTGACACGGTTGTTTTAGACGTTACTCCAGAAAAAGAAGATTTTGGACGAATGGCTGCTTCAACAACAAAACAAGTTTTAGCCCAAAAATTAAGAGATCAACAAAGAAAAATGATCCAAGAAGAATTTGCAGATTTAGAAGATCCTGTTTTAACTGCAAGAGTTATAAGATTTGAAAGGCAATCTGTAATAATGGGAGTTAGTTCGGGTATTGGTAGACCTGAAGTAGAGGCCGAACTTCCTAAAAGAGATCAATTACCAAATGATAATTATAGAGCTAATGCAACTTTCAAAGTATTCTTGAAAGAAGTTAGCGAAATAGCCAGAAAAGGACCACAACTTTTCGTAAGCAGGGCAAATGCTGGATTAGTTGTTTATTTATTTGAAAATGAAGTACCGGAAATTCAAGAGGCCACAGTAAAAATTGTTGCTGTTTCAAGAGAAGCGAATCCTCCTTCAAGAGCTGTTGGGCCAAGAACAAAAGTAGCTGTTGATAGCGTCGAACAAGAAGTTGACCCTGTAGGTGCTTGTATTGGAGCGAGAGGGGCAAGAATCCAACAAGTAGTAAATGAATTAAGAGGAGAAAAAATTGATGTTATTAAATGGTCATCTGACCCAATACAATATATTTTAAACTCTTTAAGTCCAGCGAAAGTCGATCTCGTGAGACTTGTTGACCCAGAAGGTCAACACGCGCATGTACTAGTTCCTCCCGATCAATTAAGTCTCGCAATAGGTAGAGAAGGACAAAATGTAAGACTTGCAGCAAGATTAACTGGTTGGAAGATTGATGTTAAAAACTCACATGAATACGATCAGGAAGCAGAAGATGCTGCAGTCTCTGAATTAATCATTCAAAGAGAAGATGAAGAGAATCTCCAGCGAGAGGCTGAGCTTAGGTTAGAAGCAGAACAAGCTGAGCGCGCTGCAGAAGATGCAAGATTAAGAGAGCTTTATCCCCTTCCAGAAGATGATGATGAATATGGACAAGAATTATATGAAGCAGAGAACTTCTCAAATAGTGATCAATTAGAGACTGTTCAAGATGGTGAAATATCTGCCAAAGAGGAGAGAAAACGGTGATACGACAAACCCCTGTTTTGCGTCTATGCATTTCATGTAGAAAAACATATGACAGGAAACATCTTATAAAGATTACTAAAGATCATAAGCAGGGTATTATGTTTCAAAAGGGAATGGGGCGTTCAGCCTACATTTGCAAGTCAAAAAAATGTTACTCCGACTCCAAGATTAAAAAAAAGCTTCAAAAAGCTTTAAAAACAACTTTAGAACCTGAATTTATTGATATTTTTGAAAAAGAAATTACAAGCTACAATGACTATCCCAATAAGGGAATATAATTAAATTAAATCGTCTTTAATTTCCAAAAAGACTACAAATCAGATTAAATGACTATCAGCGATAAAATCAGAATTTATGAACTTTCCAGAGACTTAAATCTGGACAATAAAGATATATTGGATGCCGCTCAAAAACTTTCAATTTCAGTAAAAAGCCATAGCAGTTCAATTAGTGCAGAGGAAGCAAAAAAAATAAAAAATCTTATTAATAAAAAAAATTCAGATAAAAAAATTCTTTCTATTAACAAACCTTCAATTAAAAAAGATAATTATAAACAAAACAATGAAAATGAATCCTCTGTCATCTCTTCTATGAAAGGGAAACCTTTTAAAGATAATACAAACAAAAAGCCATTGTTGATGAAACCTCTTAATAAACCTGAGAGTCAAAAAATAATTTCAAATAAACCTATAAATCTAAATAAACCCACAATTACCAACAGTTCGCAATCTCAAGCAAATCTTACAAATCAAAATATAAATAGTAAAACTTCACAAAATCTCAAACATGATAAAAAAAATTTCCGAAATAATACAACCACACCTATAAAAACCCTATCGAAACCTCCTATTCAACTAATTGCTAAGCCTAAAAATATTAATAATAATGTTGAATCTAATAAATCTGCCCAGAACATCTCAAGTACAGGGGGGGAAAGACAAATATCAAACAAAACTGACCAAAATTCGAACAAATCTAAAACAAAAAATATTAATAACAGAAACTCCCCCCCTGAGCTCGTAGGAGCTCCAATAAGAAGAGACAGAACCAATCAGCCAAAAAATAATCAAAGTATTTCTTTTAAACAAAATCCCCCCAACAGATCGGGTATGCCTAATAGACCTGGCATGCCCAATAGGCCTGGGTTAAGAAACAAACCATCAGATCAAGGCAGACCTGGATCTTTCAACAGACAAGCAAATTCAAGTAGGTCTGGTGCTCCCAACAAACCTGGCATGCCCAATAGGCCTGGGTTAAGAAACAAACCATCAGATCAAGGCAGACCTGGATCTTTCAATAGACAAGCAAATTCAAGTAAGTATGGTTCTCCCAACAGACCTGGCATGCCCAATAGGCCTGGGTCTAAATTCAATGGTCAAAAGACACCTGGAATTAGAAAGCCAGTATCACCTAATGAACTCTTACAACTTCAAAAAACTAATAAATCTGATAGTGATAAAAAAGTTATAAATAATAACGAAAAACAAAAAATTGAGACAACTAAACAGAAGGCAAAAGCTCCAAATACTCGACCACATACTGCCCCTAATTCAAAAAAACCACCCCATAGAACATTTTCAAATAATTCTAAAAAACCTGGAAAGACAGACTGGGACGATAGCGCAAAACTTGAAGCATTAAGAAGCAAAAACCCCCAAAAGCAAAGACAGAAAGTTCATATAATTGGTGAGAATGATGATTCATTAACATCTGAAACTAGTGGATATTCAGGCGAAAAAATTTCAATCTTATCAGCTAGTTTGGCGCGTCCAAAGAAAGAAAAGTCTGATGAATCCAAATCTCAAAAAACTATTAAACAATTTAAAAAGAAGAAAAAAGAGACTACTAGGCAAAGACATAAAAGAAGAGCTATGGAGTTAAAGGCTGCCAAAGAAGCCAAACAAGTAAGACCTGAAATGATAATCGTGCCCGAAGATAATTTAACAGTCCAAGAATTAGCCGATAAATTAAGTCTTGAAAGTTCTGAAATAATCAAATCTCTTTTTTTTAAAGGAATTACTGCAACTGTTACTCAATCACTCGACTTAGCAACTATTGAAACGGTAGCAGAAGAATTTGGGGTACCTGTTTTGCAAGATGATATTCAAGAAGCTGCTGAGAAAACAGTTGATATGATTGAATCTGAAGATATTGATAATCTAATAAGAAGACCACCTGTTATTACAGTGATGGGTCATGTAGATCATGGCAAAACAAGTCTCTTAGATTCCATCAGAGAATCAAGAGTAGCTTCAGGGGAAGCAGGGGGCATCACTCAACACATAGGAGCTTATCAAGTTGAATTTGAACATGAATCTCAAAAGAAAAAATTAACTTTTCTTGATACCCCTGGTCATGAAGCCTTTACTGCAATGAGAGCAAGGGGTACAAAGGTTACAGATGTAGCTGTTCTTGTAGTTGCTGCAGATGATGGTTGCAGACCTCAAACGCTAGAAGCTATCAGTCATGCAAGAGCTGCAAAAGTACCAATTGTTGTTGCAATAAATAAAATTGACAAAGAAGGGGCTTCTCCAGACAGAGTGAAGCAGGAACTATCAGAAAAAGATTTAATTGCTGAAGATTGGGGAGGAGATACAGTGATGGTTCCAGTAAGTGCTATCAAAAAACAAAACATTGATAAATTACTCGAAATGATTTTATTAGTTTCAGAGGTAGAAGATCTACAAGCTAACCCTGACAGATTTGCAAAAGGTACTGTTATTGAAGCCCACCTAGACAAAGCAAAAGGGCCTGTGGCTACTTTGTTAGTACAAAATGGGACCTTGAAATCTGGAGATGTTTTAGCTGCTGGTTCAGTCCTTGGAAAAATTAGAGCAATGGTTGATGAGCATGGTAATAGAATCAAAGAAGCAGGGCCATCATTCCCAGTGGAAGCGCTAGGATTCAGTGAAGTACCCACTGCAGGAGATGAGTTCGAAGTCTACCCAGATGAGAAAACTGCTCGAGCCATTGTTGGAGAAAGGGCAACAGATGCTAGAGCTACAAAATTGGCTCAACAAATGGCCTCTAGAAGAGTCAGCTTATCATCCTTATCAACTCAAGCAAATGATGGAGAACTAAAGGAGTTAAACTTAATTCTCAAGGCTGATGTTCAAGGTAGTGTTGAAGCAATATTAGGATCACTAGAACAATTACCAAAAAATGAAGTTCAAGTCAGAGTCCTACTTTCTGCCCCTGGAGAAATAACTGAGACAGATATAGATCTCGCTGCTGCATCTGGGTCAGTAATCATTGGATTTAATACTTCTTTGGCTTCTGGCGCCAAGAGAGCAGCTGATGCTAATGAAGTTGACATAAGAGAATATGAAGTAATCTATAAACTCTTAGAGGATATTCAGTTGGCAATGGAGGGGCTACTTGAACCCGATCTTGTCGAAGAATCATTAGGGCAAGCTGAAGTTAGAGCAACTTTCGCAGTCGGCAAAGGAGCTATTGCGGGCTGTTATATAAAAACTGGCAAATTACAAAGGAATTGTTCTCTGAGAGTTATTAGATCAGAGAAAGTAATATTTGAAGGTGATTTAGACTCTCTAAAAAGAGCGAAAGAGGATGTAAAAGAAGTAAATACTGGATTTGAATGTGGAGTTGGCTGCGATAAATTCTCTTCATGGATTGAAGGAGACCTAATCGAAGCATTCAAATTTGTCACCAAAAAGAGGACCTTATCAAAATAGTTAAACATCTAGCTTACTAATCTTTATTTCTGTCAAAGAATAATAAAGTAGGAAATATTACACAAGCACCCAACTGTATGAGAAGGTTATTTTGCTGTAATTCATTTCCGCTTGCAATTCTGGAAAGCATTATTAGAAGTCCCAATAATGCAGAACCGCTAAAAGCTATCCACAATATTCTTCTCAATCCCTTGAAAGGAGCTTGGGATTCCTTTAATAATTTCTTTTTCAATTCAGGATCTATTTTTGACATAAATTCTTTCAATTATAAAATTAAGTCTATATGAAAAATTCAATATTTAATTTGGCCGGTATAGCTCAGAGGTAGAGCAACTGTCTCGTAAACAGTAGGTCATTGGTTCGATTCCAATTATCGGCACTTAAAAAGCAAATTAAAATGGTTAATAAAATTTTAAAATTTAGATATCTTTTTAAATTATTTGTTTTTGTTCCTCTTATATTTTATTTTGGCAAAAGAAGTTATATTGCGTTTGATGAAGGTTTTTATGCACTACAAGCTAGATGGATATTAGAAAAAGGTAACTGGACAATTCCACTTTGGTGGGATGAATATGTTTTAGATAGAACAATAGGATTACAGTTTTTAATAGCAAAGTCACAAGACTTATTTGGAAGAAATATTTTTTCTGCATATCTACCAACAACAGTCGCTTCAATATTGATGCTATTTACAACTTATAAATTACATGAAGAATTATTTAATAAAAAATATGCAATTATATCTCCACTAATCCTTGCTACTACATATCTATGGTTTGACTACTCACACTTAGCCACTCAAGATATTATTTATTCATCTTTAGTAACTATTGGAGTATTTGCTTTAGTCAAAATAAAAAGTAAAAAAAACAACTTCCATATTCTGCTTTTTGGAATTTGGATTGGTTTAGCTTTTATGATGAAAACATTTTTAGTTTTTGTACCGTTATTATCTCTCATACCATATATTTTTTTTAAAAGAAATTTTTTATTCATCAAATTCTTTTGGTTAGGACTACTAATTGGATTTATTCCTTTTTTATTCTGGACGTTTTCTATCAATCCTTATTTAGACAAAAATATTATTTTTTACTTAGTTGAAAAGTTTAACTTTCTATCAAGTAAAAATACTTTTACAAATCCTTTCTATTATTATTTCTGGAATGTACCCGTAACATTTCTACCATGGAGTATTTTCGCAATTATTGGCACAATATACAATATTTCTCAAAGTAAAGAGAATAAATATATACTTGTTTTTTTCCCCTTAATCTTATTATCGACCCTTAGCATTTTCTCTACAAAAACACCCTACTATACTCTACAAATCTCATCTATTTTTTCTTTAAATACTTTTGTAGGAATAAAATATTTATTCAATTCTCATAGATATAGACGATTTCTTATATTTATGACTTCAAAAATAATTCCATTATTTATATTTGCTCTAACTTTCACATATTATTTTTTCTTTAAAGATTCAATTAATTTTAATACAAAGGAAAATACATTTATAATTCTTGGATTATTATCTTTCGGCTTATCTTGGTCATTAATAAAACATAAAAATTCGTTCAAAGAAATATTAATAACACTCATTATTGGGCCTTACTTATTAACTTCATTTATTTTGCAGTCAGGTTTATTTACTGATAGATCTAGAGAACTAAGAGAGAAAATGGAATATGTTTCATCCCTTGATTTAGTAAAGAATCAAACGATCATGGTTGATAAAAAAGGAATCAACAACTCTCTATCGCAATCAAAAATAATAAGGATTTCTTTATCAACCCCTAAATTAGGTGGGGGATTAGAAAGTATTAATCAGTTAAAAAAATCTGAATTAGCATGGACAACTGACCTTAAAACAATAAAAAATAATGATGATTCTTATGAAGTGATATACGAAAATGATGTCTTAAATCCATGGAAATTAATATTAAAAAAGTGAAAAATCCATATATAATAAGTTGTCATTTGTAATCTTTAATAATGAGATCTGTTAATAGTTGGAATTTAACTAATAATAAACTTCATCAATTATTCAAAGACAATAACGAATTTATTTCTATAAAAGTCCGTGGAAATACTTGGGAGCCAATCACTAGATGGCTAAGATTAGATTCAAGAATTTTTAGAGAAACTACTAGCAAAGCAAGAATAACTTTATGCGATATCGAATCTCTAGCAGAAATTTATAACTACAGATCAATAAGATGGAAAGCAAAAAAATTAACTCCTATGCCCACTAAGGTAATTCCAAAATCTATTAAAAATATTTTTCGGAAAATACCAATCATAAAACAACTCGCCTATGAACTCGAAATAGTTTTTTATAAGTATAGTGAAAATATTTCTGAACATTTAATATCAATAGTAATCCCTGCAAGAAATGAAGCTGGTAATAAAGACCTTTTAATTAATGCTTTAAATAAATTCAAAAATATACCCAATAAATTAGAAATTATATTTGTTGAAGGTAATAGCAATGATAATACATATGACATTTTGAAAGAATTAAAAGAAAATTTCTCAAATTTCTTCAATATATCTCTTTTAAAACAAACTTCTAAAGGAAAAAAAAATGCAGTTGTTGAGGGGTTTAATACTTCTTCAGGTGAGACCCTTGCCATAGTTGATAGTGATTTTACTGTAGATATTGATGACAGTATTGCAGCAATTATAGAATCAACCAAAAATAAAAATATCCTAATTAATTGTGCCCGCACAACTTTTCCAATGGAAAAAGATGCGATGAGATGGGCAAATTATATAGGAAATAGACTCTTTGCAATTTTTCTATCAATTCTCATAAATAAGCCTGTATCAGATTCACTCTGTGGAACAAAAGTTTTTTCAAGAAAATTCTTTAAACTTATGAAACAAAACGGAAGTTGGGATTCCAAGTCTGACCCATTTGGAGACTTTACAATAATATTTGAAGCTGCGAGAAATAACATTAAAATACTAAATTATCCTGTTAGATATTACGCTAGAAAATCTGGAGCACCAAATATATCTAGATGGGTAGATGGATTAAAACTTCTAAAAGTATGCTGGATTTATATGATTTCTGATATCTGAATTAAATAAAATTTTCGCGAGTATTTTCTTAGTATTTTTAATTTCTCCAAATTAGTAATAAAGTAGTTAGATTCTTAAGGGAAATAAATCCATTAAATTTCATGACATGAATTTTAATTTGAAGCTCGAAAAATTAAATAAAAAAAATTACCAAAGAAAGCATTATGGAAAAATACTAATTGTAAGATTGCCATGTAATCCAATATTTCCAATAGGACCTATTTATTTAGCAGACCATATTCATAAATGTTTTCCAAGTTTAGAGCAGCAATTCATTGATCTAGCAATAATTCCATCTAATAAAGTATCCAAATATTTAACTAGAAAAATTGATCAATTTAGACCTCACCTAATCATTTTTTCATGGAGAGATATACAAATTTATGCACCTGTTGATGGTAGAAGTGGAAATCCCCTACAAAATTCTTTTGAAGTTTTCTACTCAAAAAATATCCTTAAAAAAATTAGAGGTTCATGGGGCGGATTAAAATTAATTGCATCTCATTATGGAGAAATATATAGAAATACTTCTTTAGTCAAGATGGGATTAAAAAGAGCACAAAAATACAATAAAAACGTAAAAGTAATTTTAGGAGGTGGAGCCGTTAGTGTCTTCTATGAACAATTGGGCAATCTACTCCCAAAAGGAACTGTTATTTCAGTTGGAGAGGGAGAAAATCTCATAGAAAAAATCATTAGAGGAGATTCAATAGAGGAAGAAAGATGTTACATTGCTGGACAAAAACCTCGGAATAAATTAATACATGAACAACCTTCAGGCACTGTTAAAACTGCCTGCAACTATAAATATATTAAATCAATATGGCCTGAATTCAATTGGTATATTGAAGGTGGGGACTACTACGTAGGAGTGCAAACAAAAAGAGGATGTCCTCATAATTGTTGTTTCTGTGTTTATACAGTTGTGGAGGGGAAGCAGGTTCGCGTTAATCCTGTTAACGAAGTAATCAAAGAAATGAAGCAATTATATGATCTTGGAGTAAGGGGATTTTGGTTCACTGATGCACAGTTTATTCCAGCCAAAAAACATATTGAAGATGCAAAAAATCTTTTGAAAGCAATTAAAGATCAAGGCTGGGACGATATAAATTGGGCCGCCTACATCAGAGCAGATAATATTGATACTGAGTTAGCTCAGCTTATGGTTGATACAGGTATGAGCTATTTTGAGATAGGTATCACGTCGGGATCTCAAGAACTTGTTAGAAAAATGAGATTAGCTTATAACCTTGAAACTGTATTAAATAATTGCAGAATGCTAGTCAAATCAGGTTTCAAGAATCATGTTTCAGTCAATTATTCATTTAATGTTTTTGATGAAACGCCCAGCACCATAAGACAAACAATTGCTTACCATAGAGAATTAGAAAATATTTTTGGTAAAGGCTTAGTTGATCCAGCTATATTCTTTATAGGTTTGCAACCTCACACTCTTCTTGAAAAGTATGCCTTGGAACATAAAATTTTGAAGCCAAATTATAATCCAATGAGCATGATGCCCTGGACAGCGAGAAAACTGCTTTGGAATCCAGGCTCATTAGGGAAAAAACTTGGTCAGGTTTGCTTAGAAGCTTTTGATAATCCGGAAGATGAATTTGGCAAAACAGTTATAGACATTCTTGAGAGAGAATATGGTAAATCCCCCTTAAAAGAATCATTAAAAGTCCGTCCTTTATCAGAAAGAAAATTAGCTTATTCTAAATAATAAATTCAACCTTTATTAATCCTCTTTCTCAATTGAACTAGAAATTCCTTTAGATTTTAATGATTCTGAGTAAAATTCTGCTGGCTCTAAATCACAAATAATTACCAAACCTACACCAGTATTGTGTGCCTCAAGCATTATGGCAATAGCATCTTGTTCGCTTAATTGCGGCACAACTTCTCGTAGTGAAATAGTTACGTACTCCATAGAATTTACTGGATCATTATGAAGTAAGACCTTGTATTTTGGAGATTTATTTTTTAATTCAGCAGGTTTCTTTTCAATCACTGTTGAATTATTACTTACACTTTGTTCTAATTTTATGGATAACATTAAAATTTTTTAGAGTCTTAATTGTACTAATTATTATATATTAATTATTCTTTCCATTGCATCAATGACATTTGATCGTGAGTTAAATGCTGACAAACGAAAATAACCTTCTCCTGACAATCCAAATCCGCTCCCAGGTGTTCCTACTACACTAACTTTTTGCAGAAGAAAATCAAAAAAGTCCCAAGATGTCATTTGATCAGGAACTTTAATCCATATATAAGGAGCATTGTCCCCGCCATAAACTTTATATCCTGAATTCTGAAGTTTATTTTTCATGATTTTTGCATTTTCCATATAAAAATCAATTAAACCTTTCACCTGTTGCTTACCTTCAAGAGAATAAACAGCCTCTGCTCCTCTCTGAACCACATAACTTACTCCATTGAACTTTGTAGATTGTCGCCTATTCCAAAGAGGCCATAAGTCTATTTCCTCATTTGTTGAGCTCAATCCTTTGAGATTTTTTGGTATTACTGTAAGAGCACATCTAACTCCAGTGAATCCTGCATTCTTTGAAAAAGACCTAAATTCAATAGCACAACCCTTCGCCCCCTCAATCTCATAGATTGAATGTGGAATATCATTATCTTGAATAAATGCTTCATAAGCTGCATCAAAAAGTATCAGAGATTTGTTTTGAAGAGCATAGTCAACCCACTTTTTCAATTCTTTTTTAGTGATAGTTGCGCCGGTGGGATTATTAGGAAAACAAAGATATATAATATCAACTTTTTTTTCAGGTAGTTTTGGCAGAAAGTTGTTCCCTTCGTTTATTGCAAGATATGTTAATCCTTGATAGGTACCATTTTCAAGAGCATCTCCAGTTCTGCCTGTCATGACGTTACTATCTACATAAACAGGATAAACAGGATCTGTTACAGCAATTGAGTTATCTTTGCCAAGAATATCTAAAATATTGCTGCTATCGCATTTAGAACCATCTGAAACAAAGATTTCTTCAGGTGAAATCTGACAGCCTCTCGAAATAAAATCATGCTCAGATATTTTTTCTCTCAGCCAAGAATAACCTTGTTCTGGCCCATAACCTCTGAAACCATCTGTTGTTCCCATCTCATCTAAAGCTTTACCCATAGCCTCTATGCATGCTCTAGGTAATGGTTCTGTAACATCTCCTATCCCAAGCTTAATAATTTCAGCGCTCTTATTTGATTGAGAATATATTTTTACCCTTTTAGCAATTTCAGGAAATAAATAGCCTGCTTTGAGTTTTAAATAATTTTCGTTTACTTGAACCACTTGAGATAAAAATTCCACCAATATTAGAATAATGTATTAACGTGCTTTAGTGGTGATTAGATGTTAAAATTATTTTAGTTATGGTTAATTTAAGAGATAATCATAGCTATGAAATCAATTTCAATTAGTTTGAAAATCGTTTAAAGCTTTATAAATAGCAGAATTCAATCACTATTAACTTTATTAATTTTTAAAAAGTAAATAATAATAGCTAAAAAAAATTGCTTTATTGAAAAATAAAATTTATTTTTTTAATTTAGAAGATTTTCAAAATCCAAATCATTCAGAATCAATTATATGTCTCAGCAAATTATCATCGCTGAGCAGGCTCGAATAGCAGCACTACTCACAGATGATCGAGTTGATGAATTAATCGTCGCACAAGGTCAATATCAAATTGGCGATATTTTTTTAGGAACAGTTGAAAATGTTCTTCCTGGCATTGATGCCGCTTTTATAAATATTGGTGAAAGTGAGAAAAATGGATTCATCCATGTTTCAGATTTAGGTCCACTAAGACTTAAAAAAGGAACATTTGGAATAACTGAATTATTAGAACCAAAACAAAAAGTTCTAGTACAGGTAATAAAGGAACCCACAGGATCTAAAGGTCCCAGACTAACTGGAAGTATTTCAATCCCAGGAAAATATATGATATTACAGCCTTATGGCCAAGGAGTAAATATTTCAAGAAAAATAAATACAGAAACAGAACGAAGTCGTTTGAAAGCTCTTGGGGTTTTAACAAAACCACCCAGCACAGGCTTGTTATTTAGAACAGAGGCTGAAAAAATAAAAGAGGAACTTCTAATTGAAGATTTAGAACAATTAATTCAACAATGGGAAAATGTACTAAAAGTTTCTGAAGCTTCTAATCCGCCAAATTTAGTAAAAAGAGATGATGATTTCTCTCTTAAGATCCTAAGAGATTATATTAAAGAATCAACTAAAAGCATTATTATTGATAGTAAATTTTCAGTTGCAAGGGCAAAAGATTTTTTAATAAATTATGAATCTGATATAGATATTGAATTTCACGATAACAATTTAAATCAGCATATTTTCGAAAAGTATGAAATTAAGAAAACAATTCAAAAAGCTCTCCAGCCAAGAGTAGATCTTCCTTCGGGAGGTTATATCATTATCGAACCTACTGAAGCTTTAACAGTAATCGATGTAAACTCTGGATCATTTACAAGATCCGCGAATTCAAGACAAACCGTTTTGTGGACAAACTGCGAAGCAGCAGTTGAAATCTCAAGGCAAATGAAATTAAGAAATATAGGTGGAGTTATAGTAATAGATTTTATCGATATGGAATCTAGAAGAGATCAATTTCAGTTACTTGAGCATTTTACCTCAGCAATAAAAGATGATTCTGCTAGGCCTCAAATAGCTCAGCTTACTGAATTAGGCTTAGTGGAGTTAACCAGAAAAAGACAAGGTCAAAATATATATGAATTATTCGGTAAAAAATGTTCTACATGCGATGGTACCGGAAATGTAGAAAACATATTAAATTACGAAATTTCTAACTCAAAAATTAGGAATTTTGAAAATAAATCTACCCAACCATACAATCTAAAATCTTCAAATACAGATACTTCTCAATCAACTGATGAGCAGGAAAAAATAATTGAAAAGGAATTAATTAACTCCAAAGACCTGAATAAAGAGAATTCTTCTTATAAAAAAGAAAAAGAAAATGACAATGTTAATTTGAACCAATCAAATTCAAAAGAAAAAAATATAGTAACAGTTGATCTTACAAATGAAGAAAAAATTGTTTTCAGTCAATTAGGTATTAATCCACTTATAAAGTTAGGTAAAGAATATCTCACCAGCAACAATTTTGTCCGTTTAAAAGAAAATAATAAAGAAACGGAAAAACTCTTAGATAATAAAAAAACAAAAGAAAAACAAATTAAAAAAATTACAAAATCGGGAGAAGAAAAGATTCAAATTAAAATTGAAGAAAATGCAAATTCTAAAGATAAATCAACAAATAAAACTAATGAAAATAATGAAGTTGTATTTACAGATAAAAAGGATGAAATTGAACTTACAGATGAGCTAAACAATGCAAGAAAAAAAAGAAGAAGATCTTCAGCAAGCATTGAATAAATTATTCGAAGTTGGAATAGATGAAGTTGGAAGGGGAGCAATTTTTGGTCCAGTTTTTGCAGCAGCCGTAGTATTAACTGAAAAAAATAAATTTATCCTAAAACAATTAGGAGTAACAGATAGTAAAAAACTTACTCCCAAAAAAAGAAAATTACTTTTACCAAAAATTTTATTACTCTCTTCAGATTATGCAATTGGACAATCTTCGGCAAGAGAAATAGATAAGTTAGGTATCAGAATTGCTACAGAACTTTCAATGATAAGAGCTTTAAAAAAATTAAAAAAAAAACCATCTGAATTAATAATTGATGGTCCCTTATTATTAAGGCCATGGAATGGAATCCAGAAAAACATAGTATCTGGAGACTCAAAGTTTATCTCGATAGCTTCAGCAAGCATAGTTGCCAAAGTTTCTCGCGACAATCTAATGGAGAGGTTAGAAAAAAAATACTCAGGATACTTGATATTTAAAAATAAAGGTTATGGAACCAAAGAGCATCTTTCATTAATCACCAAAAATGGAATCACTAAACTTCATAGGAAAAGTTTTTTAAAAAAATCAAATCTTATTTAATTCACACCAATCTAAAAAATCTTTTACGAGTTGCTGTTGAACCCTTGACTTTATACCCAACAGAATCCCATTTAATACCGAATGACCAGTAGATTCCAAAATTTTCCTTGGTACCAGCTTCAGTAAAGGGGGTTGACTTACAGATACTCCAAGAAGCGCCTCACCTTCTAAACCAATATCAGTTGCTTGCAAATTCGCTTTCAAAATAAGATTAAAATCATCTATCATCCCCAAACCATACAATGTACTTTCAAGGGCACTCATTTTTAAAATTCCATCTTTATTTTCTACCGCAATTGAGACAACAGGGTTAATATCTAGTTGAAAAACCTTAAAACTTGTTACTGTATACTTATATCTACCTACTCCTTCTGGTACTAATTTTTTGGAGTCAAGCATTGCTCCAACAACTCTTTCTTCTTCCAAAAGATATTTAGAAAGATATTCTTTATTACGTGTTACAGAAAGCTTGAGTTTCTGTTTAGCATCAAAAGACAATAGCATTTTCTATATTCCTCCAATGCTTATTTGATCTCTTTTTTTTTTACAATTAATCATGCGCAAACAAGTTGCATATTTAGGTCCTCAAGGAACATACGCAGAAAAAGCAGCCCATATATTATCAAAGCTTGCCAATTTTCAGACACCTATATTTGTACCATGTAATGGGTTACATTCGGTCATTAAATCAATAGCGTACAACAATTGTGATGCTGCTGTAGTCCCTATAGAAAATTCTGTAGAAGGGGGAGTTACAGCTACTCTAGATGCCCTTTGGAAGTTTCCTGAAATTTTTATCAATAAGGCAATTGTTTTACCTATAAAACATGCATTAATTAGTGATGGAGAACTTTCAAACATTTCAGAAGTATTATCTCATCCTCAAGCATTAGCTCAATGTTCAGAATGGTTATCTGAGAATCTTCCAAATGCAATTCCTCTCCCTACAAATTCAACATCAGAAGCTGTCAAGATGATCAAGGGTAGTAAATTCAGAGCTGCTATCGCTTCAAAATCGTTAATTCAAATCGAAGGACTTAAAGAATTAGCCTTTCCTATTAATGATGTTCCAGGAAATTGCACTAGATTTATTTTATTGAGCAAGGAATCAAATTCAAATTTAGCTAATATCGCCAGTTTTGCTTTCTCATTAATTTCAAATAAACCTGGTGCTTTGCTTAAAGCTCTAAATTATATTGCAGATTTTGGATTTAATATGAGTAAAATTGAATCGAGACCTTCAAAAAGAGAATTAGGCGAATATATAATTTATGTTGATTTAGAAATCAATAATCAAAATAGCATCAAAAATTTTCTTGAATTAAAAAATATACTAAAGCCACTTTGCAAGAATTTTGTAGATTTTGGAAATTATTTTTCTGAAGATGTTGAATTAGATTAATTTATCCTCTACATTTATAAACTCCAAACTCCATTAAACCTTTTCTAAATGCCCAATTCATGAGAAGTATTGTAGGAATCTCTCTAATCGACTTCACTATCGCCAATGGGCCAAGTGACAAAATTACCAAGGGCCTACGAATGCCTTCAATAATGGAGTCGTACCATGAAGGATTTGTATAGTAATTCCAATTTTCAAAAAAAACTGTTCCTGAACTATTTTCGTTAGTTCTAAGAATATTACTAAATTCGTTAATGCTAATAAAATTAGGATGTACCCATTGTTCAAGTAATTGTTTAAGAACTAACTTTTCAAAAAATGATGGGGGGTATGCCCCGAGATCTCTTGAGTTCCAATCAGCTAACGCTAAATACCCTCCAGGTCTTAAAGTTCTAAGCATTTCATCTGCAAACCTAGTTTTATCATTCATGTGTGCACCAGCCTCAACACTCCATATGGCATCAAATGTTCCATCTTCAAATTTCAAATCCAAAGCATCCATAACTTGGAAATTGCAATTTAGCCCATGAGCAGTGAGTTCTCTTGCTCTTTTAACTTGAGCGGGACTAATTGTAATGCCAGTAACATTAAACCCATAATATTCTGCAAGAATCCTAGAACTTCCTCCTATTCCACAACCTACATCAAGTATTCTGGATCCCTGTGGTAATTTATCTAAACCACTCCATTTGACTAATTCATGAACAAACTGAACTTTAGCCTTTCTAAAATCTATATTTTTTTTCCCTGAGGGGTAAAAACCCAAATGTATATGTTCTCCCCATAATCTCTCAAGTAATTTATCCTGAGTCCAAGCGTCATATGCAGAAGCTACTGTTCCGGAAGAAATATATTTTCTAGCATTATTTCTCCAAATTATCGCTAGGACTAGAAAGAATAAAACTATTAAAAAAAAAGGGAATAATAATTCAAACATTTAATTTTCTTTTATATCAGGAAAACTCTCTTTCAATGCAGTTCTTGCTGCAAGTTGTTTTCTTGTATGATCAAGCATTTCATATTCTCTTTGCAAACGGGTAAAAGTATTTCTCTCTTCAAGAAGTCTTTGCTGTTCTTCCGCAACAGGACCGCCCAAATGAGCTCCTATCCAAAATGATAAATCCATTGGGTTATCAGGTAATTTATCAGGTAGATTTTTCTTGGTATTAGTCAATTTACTCGTTAAATTAATAACATCACTTAGTGCTTCTTTTACTGAATCTTTTAGAGAATCTAATTTTTGGAAGTCATCAATATTATCATCACTAATCCAACTAACCATCGCAGAACAAAATGGCTTCGAGCGGGTAATTTCTAAAACTTGAAATCTTTGTTGGCCGAGAGTGATAATATTACTTCTCCCATCCTCTGCAGTTTGATGTTTTAAAATTTGTGCGCAACATCCCACATTAGCCATACTTTTAGTAGTTGGATCCCACTTAATCACTCCAAACATAGAATCACCTTCAAGAACAGATTGGAGCATAATCTTATATCTCGATTCAAAAATATGTAAAGGCAATACTTCTTGAGGAAAAAGGACTACATCTGGCAAAGGAAATAAAGGTAATTCCCTTACTGAGAGTTCTCCCATCTATACCTCATTTTGTTTTTTTTATACTAATCAATTTAGGGCGGTTTCGGGATTTATTAAAGTTTAACTTCTATATCTACACCACTAGGCAGATCTAGTTTCATTAAAGCATCAATAGTTTTCGCAGAAGGACTGTAGATATCTATTATTCTTCGATGTGTTCTTGTTTCAAAATGCTCTCTAGAATCTTTATCAACATGTGGTGATCTTAGGACACAATAAATCTTCCTTTTTGTAGGTAAAGGTATTGGACCTATTGCTGAGGCAGAAGTAGTATCAGCAGTTTGAATTATTTTGTCGCAAGATAAGTCAAGCATTCTTCTATCAAATGCTTTAAGTCTTATTCTTATTTTTTGTTGTGCAATTGAAGCAGTCATAATTTCAAATAACTTTTAGTTAAGGGTCATTTTAATCAATGACCCTTAACCATATACCTATTTTAGATGATTGAGGTTAAATTTTTAAAATTCAAATTTATTATTTGAGAATTTTAGAAACAACTCCAGCACCTATAGTTCGTCCACCTTCACGTATGGCGAATCGCATACCTTGTTCAATAGCTACTGGACAAATTAATTCTCCAGTCATTTTAATTCTGTCTCCTGGCATAACCATTTCAACATTAGAGCCATCATCTGAAGTAAATGCGGTTATTTGACCTGTCACATCAGTTGTTCTGATGTAGAACTGAGGTCTATATCCTGCAAAGAAAGGTGTATGTCTTCCGCCCTCTTCTTTTTTGAGAACATAAACTTCTCCTTCAAACTGAGTATGCGGAGTAATAGATCCTTTCTTCACAAGAACCATTCCTCTCTCAATATCTTCTTTCTGGACACCCCGTAAAAGTAAACCAACATTATCGCCAGCCATACCTTCGTCAAGAAGTTTTCGGAACATTTCAACACCAGTAACAGTTGTTACTCTTGTATCTCTTATTCCAACTATTTCTACTTCTTCTCCAACCTTAACTTTACCTCTTTCAATTCTTCCAGTAGCAACAGTTCCTCTACCAGTAATCGAGAAAACGTCTTCAACTGCCATCAAGAATGGTTTATCAACTTCTCTTTCTGGTTCAGGAATGCTAGCATCAACTGCTTTCATTAATTCTTCAATCTTAGATTCCCAAGTAGAATCACCTTCGAGAGCTTTTAAACCTGAAACTTGAACAATAGGAATGTCATCTCCGGGGAAGTCATAACTATCTAACAGTTCCCTAATTTCCATTTCGACAAGTTCAATAATTTCTTCATCATCGACCATATCGCATTTATTGAGGGCAACGACAAGAGCAGGAACTCCAACCTGTTTTGCTAAAAGAATATGCTCTTTTGTTTGAGCCATAGGACCATCTGTAGCTGCGCAAACTAGAATAGCTCCATCCATCTGGGCAGCTCCTGTGATCATGTTTTTCACATAATCAGCATGTCCTGGGCAATCGACATGAGCATAATGTCTGCCTTCGGTTTCATATTCAACATGAGCTGTATTAATGGTAATGCCACGCTCTCTTTCTTCAGGAGCACCATCAATGTCTCCATAGTCTTGAGCTTGAGCTTGACCTTTTTTAGCTAATACATTTGTAATAGCAGCTGTTAGTGTTGTTTTTCCATGATCAACATGGCCAATAGTACCTATGTTGACATGTGGTTTGTTTCTTTCGAACTTCTCGCGAGCCATTTTTAATTAAAGAATCGAGGGTTTAAGAGTGTTTTAGTTTAGAGATCAGGAGTTGCCCTGATTCTTGGAAATGATAGCTTCAGCAACATTGCGAGGAACTTCCTCATAATTTGCGAACTCCATTGAAAATATACCCCGACCTTGAGTCATTGATCGGAGTTGAGTGGCATAACCGAACATTTCGGCTAAGGGCACTTTGGCCTGTACCTTAGACAATCCATCATCAACAGATTGTCCTTCTACTTGACCTCTCCTAGAAGAGAGATCACCAATTACAGATCCAAGAAAGTCGTCAGGACTTTCGACCTCAACTTTCATCATAGGCTCTAAAAGAACAGGATTGCATTTTTTAACCCCGTCTTTAAAAGCCATAGAACCTGCAATTTTGAAGGCCATTTCAGATGAGTCTACATCGTGGAATGAACCATCGACTAGTGTTACTTTTACATCAATGAGTGGATAACCGGCAAGAACACCAGATTCACAGGTCTCTTTCATTCCATTAGATGCAGGACCAATATACTCTTTTGGTACAGCTCCACCAACAATTTTGTTTACAAATTCAAAACCTTTACCAACTTCAGCAGGTTCCATTTCAATAATTACATGACCATATTGACCTTTACCTCCAGTCTGTCTTGCATATTTACCTTCACCTTTAGAACTAGACCTAATAGTTTCTCTATAAGAAACCTGTGGAGCTCCTATATTTGCTTCAACTTTAAACTCCCTTAACATTCTGTCAACAAGGATTTCTAAATGCAACTCACCCATACCTGCAATAACAGTTTGATTTGTCTCAGGATCTGTACTTACCCTAAAAGTTGGATCCTCTTCAGACAAAGCAGTTAAAGCTTTAGATAATTTTTCCATATCGCCTTTAGTTTTTGGCTCAACAGCTACTGAGATAACTGGTTCAGGGATAAACAATGTCTCCAAAACTATTGGATCTTCTGTGTTACACAAAGTGTCACCAGTTGTTGTGTTCTTAAGACCTAATACAGCTCCCAAATCCCCAGCCCTCAATTCATCAACCTCCTCTCTTTCATCAGCCTTAAGAATAACTAATCTAGAAATTCTCTCTTTAGCATCCTTAGTAGAATTCATTACATAACTTCCCTTTGAAAGAACACCTGAATACATTCTTACAAAAGTTAATTTCCCATATGGATCTGACATCACTTTGAATGCTAATGCACTGAAGGGAGCATTATCATCTGAAGGTCTAACATCTTCTTTGCCACTCGGCAGAACACCTTGTATTGGTTTCACATCAACTGGAGCTGGCAAGTAATCAACAACAGCGTCTAATACAAGTTGGACACCTTTATTCTTAAAAGCTGAACCGCATAATACTGGGACCAATCCATGTTTTAAAACCCCTTCCCTAATACCTTTTTTAAGTTGTTCTTCAGATAATTCTCCTGTTTCAAGAAATATTTCTATTAACTCTTCATCATTTTCTGCAACACTTTCCATTAGCTTAAGTCTCCACTCATCAGCTTCCTCCTGCATGTCAGAGGGAATTTGTGCTTCTTCAATATCAGTACCTAAATCGTTTTTGTAAAGATATGCTTTGTTGGCTACTAAATCAATAATGCCTGTAAGATCACCTTCAGCCCCAATGGGTAACTGGATTGGAAGTGCATTAGCCTTTAGTCTATCTTTAATTTGCTTATTAACCTTTAAAAAATCTGCACCAGTTCTGTCCATTTTATTGACAAAAACCATTCTTGGGACAGAGTATCTATCTGCTTGACGCCAAACCGTTTCGGATTGAGGCTGAACTCCACCAACGGCGCAAAATACAGCAATAACTCCATCCAACACACGCATTGATCTTTCAACCTCAATAGTAAAGTCAACGTGTCCAGGTGTATCAATAATATTAATCCTATGATCTTGCCAACTAGTAGATATAGCAGCAGCAGTAATAGTTATTCCTCTTTCTCTTTCTTGTGCCATCCAATCTGTTACAGCAGCCCCATCATGAACCTCTCCTATCTTATGAACTACACCTGAATAAAACAAAATTCTTTCAGTAGTCGTTGTCTTACCTGCATCAATATGAGCGGCTATACCTATGTTCCTTACTCGTTCTAGGGGAAAGTCGCGTGCCAATTTTAAAGCTCCAAATAAAATAATTTTTGATAAGTGTAGTTCACCCTAAAAGCAAACTTTAATAATAATAAACTACTTAAGTACCTTTTGATGAAATTAATATCTGTAATGTGCAAAAGCTTTATTAGCTTCTGCCATTTTATGAGTATCTTCTCTTTTTTTAACGGCACTACCAGTTTCATTTGCTGCATCCATCAACTCGCCAGCAAGTTTTTGGGACATGCTTTTTCCATTTCTTGCACGTGAAAATGTAACAAGCCATCTTAATGCCATCGCTGTACCCCTCTCTTGGCGAACTTCCATAGGTACTTGATATGTTGCACCACCAACTCTTCTAGCTCGTACCTCGACAAGAGGAGTAGCATTTTTTACAGCTGTTTCAAATAATTCCACTGCATTCCCACCTGTTCTCTCGCTTATTAAAGAAAACGCATCAGACAATATTCTTTGAGCTGTGGATTTTTTACCATGTTTCATCAATCGAGAAATCATCATTGAAGCAAGACGACTATTAAATTGAGGATCAGGAAGAACTGGTCTCTTTACTGCTGCATTACGACGTGACATGTTTTAAAAAAAAGTGATGTTTACAAATTAATCTTTTGGAGCTTTTGCTCCATATTTAGATCTGGATTGACGTCTATCTTTGACTCCAGCCGTATCTAAAGTTCCTCTTATTATATGATACCTAACTCCAGGCAAATCCTTAACTCTTCCACCCCTAAGTAGCACTACAGAGTGTTCTTGTAAATTATGTCCAATCCCAGGTATGTAAGCTGTTACCTCGAAACCAGAAGTTAATCTAACTCTGGCAACTTTTCTCAAAGCTGAATTAGGCTTCTTTGGTGTTGATGTATAGACTCTTGTACAGACCCCTCTTCTCTCAGGGCAAGCTTTTAATGCAGGAGATTTTGTTTTCTTTGTCAGACGTTTTCTTTCTGAACCTACTAATTGTGAGATGGTGGGCATCTATTAAATTTAGATAAAATAAATATTTAACCATCATAACCTTTTAAGAGCACTAACTAAAAGTTTTTAATTATATTTTTTTTAAAATTTGTCAAATTTAAATTCTTTGGTAAATATTCATTATCTTTAGATTTATTTTCATATTTATTTTTATAATAGGAATACATAAATAACTAAATAGAATTAAATAATCTATGGGAGAGAGTATCAAAAGAATCGTTGGCCCATATCAAGATAGTTATTCCCCAAATGGAATAATTGGGGAGAAAGATGCGTGTGGAGTTGGTTTCGTAGCCAATGTTGAAGGTATAGAAAGCAACTGGATCCTTAAACAATCACTAAAGGGCCTCAACTGCATGGAGCATAGAGGAGGTTGTGGAGGAGATAGTGATTCAGGTGATGGCGCAGGCATTTTATGTTCAATTCCTTGGGGTTATTTAGATGAAGAATTGAATCTTATAAATAAACAAAAATTGGACAGAGGTTTAGGTATGGTTTTTATGCCTAACAAAAAAGAGAAAATTGAAGAATGCAAATCTATATGTGAGGAGGAAGCAGAAAAATTAAGCATCAAAGAAACATCTTGGAGAAAAGTCCCCGTAAATAATGAAATCTTAGGTCCTTTAGCCAAAGCAAATGTCCCATATATTTGTCAGTGGATTTTGTACATAGATACAAAAGATAATCAGAATATTGAAAGGCTTTTGTTCCAGTTAAGGAAAAGAATTGAAAAAAAAATAAGAGAAACCTTTAAAAACGATGTTGGAGATTGTGAATTTTATTTTGCCTCACTTAGTTCTCAAACAGTTGTATATAAAGGTATGGTTAGGTCTGAAATATTATCTGAATTCTATCAAGATCTAAAAAAAGAGAATTTTAAAGTCTCATTTTCCGTTTATCATAGGAGATTTAGTACAAATACTCTTCCAAAATGGCCACTTGCCCAACCCATGAGATTTTTAGGGCATAACGGGGAAATCAACACTCTTTTGGGAAATATTAATTGGGCTAAAGCGTCAGAAACACATATAGATGATTTTTGGGGAGAGCTATCTAATGAAATAAAGCCTATTGTAGATGTAAATAAAAGTGATTCATCAAATCTTGATGCAACCCTTGAAATTAATATTCGTTCAGGCCAACCAATAACTGATTCATTATTAAAACTTGTTCCTGAAGCATTTAGAGATCAACCAGACCTTGAACAAAGGGAAGATATTAAGTCATTTTATGAGTATTCTGCGAGCATACAAGAAGCTTGGGATGGCCCTGCTTTACTTGTATTTGCAGATGGAAATTTTGTAGGAGCAACGCTTGATAGAAATGGTCTAAGACCAGCAAGATATTCAATAACAAATGATGGTTTCGTAATAATGGGTTCCGAAACAGGAGTAGTAGATCTTGAAGAGGAAAAAGTAATAGAAAAAGGTCGATTAGGACCGGGACAAATGTTAGCAGTTGATTTTCATCAAAATAGAATTCTCAGAAATTGGGAGGTAAAATCTGAAGCAGCTCAAAGAAATGATTATAAAAATCTCTTAATTAATAGAACTATAAAAATTGAAAATAGTGAATGGTTTAAAGACTGCAAACTAAAAGACCTTGAGTTGTTACAACAACAAACTGCCTACGGTTTTTCAGCAGAAGATAATGATCTTATCTTGGATTCAATGGCTTCATTAGCTAAAGAGCCAACCTATTGCATGGGAGACGATATCCCATTAGCGGTGCTTTCTTCAAAGCCACATATTTTATATGACTATTTCAAGCAAAGATTTGCGCAAGTTACAAATCCTCCTATTGACCCACTGAGAGAAAAACTGGTAATGAGTTTAGAGATGCATCTTGGAGCAAGATGTACTCCATTTGAGATTAAAGATCCTAAACCTTTTGTTCATTTACAAAGTCCAATTCTCAATGAGGAAGAACTCATTTCCATTAAAAAATCAAAAATCAAATCTCAAACAATTTCAAGTTTGTTTGATATTGAGGAAGGTGTTCAAGGCTTAGAGAACCAATTAAAAGCAATCTGTAAACAGAGTGAGCTTCATATAAAAGAAGGTTGCTCTTTAATTATTATTTCTGATAAGGGAATTAATCCTAAAAAGACTTTTATTCCTCCTTTACTCGCTATTGGGGCAATTCATCATTATCTTCTAAAAAAAGAAATCAGGCTAAAAGCTTCTCTAATTATTGAAACAGGTCAATGTTGGAGCACACATCACTTGGCTTGTTTGATTGGTTATGGTGCAAGCGCAGTTTGCCCTTGGTTGACCTTCGAAGCAGGTAGACACTGGTTAAAACATCCAAAAACTCAAAAACTCATTGATAGCAAAAAAATCAATCCATTATCAATAATTGATGTTCAAGAAAATATTAAAAAAGCTTTAGAAGACGGTCTTAGGAAAATTCTTTCGAAAATAGGCATCTCACTTTTATCTAGTTACCATGGCGCACAAATTTTTGAAGCTGTAGGCCTTGGATCTGACTTAATAAAAGTTGCTTTTGATGGTACAACAAGCCGCATCGCCGGCATAACATTAAAAGAATTAACTAATGAAACAATTTCAATACATACGAAGGCCTACCCAGAGATCGATTTAAAAAAATTAGAATTTTTGGGATTTGTACAATTTAGAAATAATGGAGAATATCATTCCAATAACCCTGAGATGTCCAAAATTTTACATTCAGCTGTAAAACAAGGTCCAGGATACGATCATTTTGAAACTTACAAAAAACTCATCAGTAATAGACCGACAACATCTCTAAGAGATTTACTAACAATTAGTTCAAAAAGAAAAAGCATCCCATTAGAGAAAGTTGAAAGTGTTGAATCAATTTGCAAAAGGTTCTGTACTGGAGGAATGAGTTTGGGTGCTTTATCAAGAGAAGCGCATGAAGTGTTAGCAGTAGCTATGAATAGAATTGGTGGCAAAAGTAATAGTGGAGAAGGGGGAGAAGATCCAGCTCGTTTTAATGTTTTAAATGATATCGACGAAAATACTCAATCAGCTACGTTGCCATTTATTAAAGGTCTAGAAAATGGAGACACCGCGTGTTCAGCTATTAAGCAAATAGCATCAGGTAGATTTGGAGTGACACCTGAATATCTAAGAAGTGGTAAACAACTCGAAATTAAAATGGCTCAAGGTGCAAAACCTGGAGAAGGGGGACAATTGCCTGGCCCAAAAGTTGATTCTTACATCGCAAAACTTAGAAATAGTAAACCTGGAGTAGCTCTAATATCTCCTCCCCCGCATCATGATATTTATTCAATTGAAGATTTAGCTCAACTTATCCATGACTTACACCAAGTCCATCCAAAAGCGAAAGTAAGCGTTAAACTTGTTTCTGAAATTGGTATAGGTACTATTGCTGCTGGAGTAAGCAAAGCTAATGCAGATGTAATTCAAATTTCAGGACATGACGGAGGTACAGGTGCTTCGCCCCTAAGTTCTATTAAACATGCAGGTTTACCATGGGAATTAGGTGTTGCTGAGGTTCATAAATCTCTCTTAGAGAATAACTTACGTGAAAGAGTAATTTTGAGAACTGATGGAGGTCTTAAAACAGGCTGGGATGTAGTTATTGCAGCTTTACTAGGTGCTGAAGAATACGGTTTCGGTTCTGTAGCGATGATTGCTGAAGGATGCATAATGGCTCGGGTTTGTCATACAAACAAGTGTCCTGTTGGAGTTGCTACTCAAAAAGAAGAGTTAAGAAAAAGATTTAAAGGTATTCCAGAAAATGTTGTCAATTTTTTCTTATATATTGCTGAAGAAGTAAGACAGATAATGAGTAGTATTGGAGTTTCTAATATGGAAGAACTGATTGGTAATCAAGAATTTCTTTCTGCAAGAAATATCGGTCTTCCAAAAACTTCTAATATCGATCTTTCTTCTTTAGTAAATAATGGAAACCTAACCACTGATAGATCATGGTTAAAACATTCAAAAAATGCTCATAGTAATGGTTCTGTATTAGAGGACGAGTTTTTGTCTGATACTGAATTTATAGATTCAATTAAAAATCACGAAAAATTGACTAAAGAAATTGAGATAAAAAATACAGATAGAAGTGTTTGTGCAAAAATATCTGGCGAAATCGCAGAACTTCATGGAAACACCGGCTTCAATGGAGAACTTAACTTAAATTTCAAAGGATATGCGGGACAAAGCTTTGGTGCCTTTTTATTAAAGGGAATGAATGTCCAATTAATCGGAGAAGCTAATGATTATGTTTGTAAAGGAATGAATGGAGGAATACTCACAATCATTCCCCAAAATATAAATAAAGTCTCCTCCCAACAAGTTATTCTAGGAAATACTTGCCTTTATGGAGCAACAGGTGGGAAATTATTTGCTTTAGGAAAATCGGGAGAAAGATTTGCAGTAAGGAATAGTGGCGCCACAGCAGTAACAGAGGGCGCAGGAGATCATTGTTGTGAATATATGACTGGTGGGAAAGTAGTTATTCTAGGTTCCACAGGGAGGAATATTGGTGCGGGCATGACTGGTGGAATAGCTTTCATAATCGATGAGAATAATGATTTAAATAATAAAGTTAATAGGGAAATAGTAAGTATTCATAAAATAACTTCATCAAGGCAGGAAGATATTTTATTAGAAATTATTAGAGAATATCGAGCAAAAACAAATAGCTTAAAGGCCGCCAAAATAATTGAAAATTGGTCTCATTTCAAGAGTACTTTCAAATTAATTGTTCCCCCAAGTGAAGAAGAGATGCTTGGCATAAAAAAAATGTAAATGCCTTTTTTTGTAAAAACTGAAATTATAAAAAAAGAATACTTAATTAATAATGATTTAAAACGAAAAGTGATTAACGAGCATAATGATTGGATAAAAAAATTAAAAAAAGAGGGAATCAATATAAAAAGTGGTTTTTTAGTAGATGATTTAAAGAGGCCAGGCGCCGGCGGATTACTAATTCTTGAAATAAATACTTATGAAAATGCACTAAAAATAATTAAGAATGATCCAATGATTAAAAATGATCTAGTTGAATGGAAATTAAATGAGTGGATAGATTCAAATAAATGAAAATTACTATCTTGGATACTTTTTCATAAGTTTTTGAATCTCTTCAGCATGGTAACTGCTTCGAGTTAAAGGAGAACTAACTACTTGCATAAAATCCAAATTTTTTTCCCCGAAAACTTTAAAATAATTGAATTTCGAGGGACTCACAAATCTTTGAACAGGTAAATGATTAGAGCCAGGAGATAAATATTGGCCAATAGTAACAATATCAACGAAATTACTTTTTAAATCCTCAAGAAGACTTAAGACTTCCTCATCTTTTTCTCCTAGACCGAGCATAAAACCTGACTTTGTATAAACGTTGGGAGAATAGTCTCTCGTTCTTTTAAGTAACTCAAGAGTTCTCTCATATTTACCCTGTGGTCTTACTTTTTTATATAGTGAAGGGACAGTCTCAATATTGTGGTTTAAAACGTTTGGATTTGAATCAAGAACTTTTTCAAGCGCTTTCCAGTTACCACAAAAATCAGGAATTAAAAGCTCAATAGTAGTTTCAGGAGATTTTTTTCTTACTTGATAAACACATTCAAAAAATTGAGATGCACCTCCATCCTTAAGATCGTCTCTATTTACTGATGTTATTACAACATGTTTAAGCTTCATTCTATAAACTGCTTCGGCTAGACGATGTGGTTCTGTTGGATCTAATTCTCTTTTTGATCTATCAAAATCAATATCGCAATATGGACATGCCCTAGTACAGCCAGGACCCATTATAAGGAAAGTGGCAGTTCCACTAGCAAAACATTCACCAATGTTTGGACAGCTTGCTTCTTGACATACAGTATTGAGCTTTAAATCATTTAACAAATCTGCAGTATTTCCAATTCTCTCAACTTGCGGAGCTTTTACTCTTAACCAATCAGGTTTTGAAATTAAACTATTAGGATTATTAGTCAAATTAAGTGTTTCTGGCCTGTAATCTCATTTTACTAAAAACAAGATGAATTAACTATTAATAATTTCAAAAATGATGCCTATTTAATGGAAGTCAAAAAATAAATGAATTTAACTATTCCATAGAAAATTTAAAAAATCCTAATTCAAGTTAATAATTACACAGTATTTTTGTTTCATCAACTAAAAAAAAACAGTATTAAGAACGATATTTTTAATACAGATATCAGAACGTTTTAATTAAACTCTTAATTAGCAAAATTTGACTTATTATTTAATTTTTTTGTCCTAAAAAGTGTTTTTTTTGCAATTTATTGATACAGTAAAAAATATATGTAATAAAACATTGACTTTTAAATTTAAAAGAAAACGTCTTTTACTATCTGAAAAAAATAAAAACTCTAAAGCAATAGGTTATGCCAGAGCTACTCATAATGAATATGAGTATTTAGAAGAGCAAATAAAAATTTTAAAAGAAGAGGGTTGCAGTTTAGTTTTCTCTGAATTTATAAGTTTAGATGAAGAAATCAAACCCCAACTCAATAAAGCTATGAATTGCTTATCTAAAGGCGATCAGTTAATAATAACTCAGCTCGACCGAGCATTTAAAAATAAAAAAGAATGTTTGAGGACAATAAATAAACTTATTAATAAAGATATTAAATTACGAACTTTGACTGGTTTTTTTGCTGCACATGAATCCTCTAATGCAATTTCTTCAATTTTTAAGATTTTATATGAATTAGATAATTTAGAAGACAAAAGTTTAGGTGAAAGAAAAAAAGAACAACTATTACGTAGAAAATTATCTGGAAATAGTCTAGGAGGAAGGCCCAAAATAAGTCCTTTAAAAGAATCTTTAGTAATCAGATTGCGCAATGAAGGAAATTCATATCGATCAATCAGATCACAAACAGGAATTGCATTATCAACGATAAGAAGAGTGATTTTGGAAGGAGAATTAACATAAAATGAAGAGGAAAGAAATTGAAAATTTAATTAAAGAAAATTTCAAAGATACAGCGTTGCGTATTTATGAATTAGATAATGAAGATAGAAAAAGTTTGTTAGCTGAATATAGAGAATGGATTATGAATGATTTAGATTTTGAAGAAGTAATGATGTTACCTTATGAAGCATATACTGACAAATTAGATCCTAATTACTTAGACGATTTAATTTAGTCCTAAATAGTATATCTTTTATTAAATTCATATACTTCTTTTGATATTGATGGTAAGAAAGAAGTATCTTTGGAATATTTCTCTCCATCACAAAAAACAACTAATAAAGTATGTAGAGATCGACTATTAGTCCACCAAGCAGAATCATGTCTAACTTTAGACATTAAGCCTGCTTTACTCCAAATATTAATGCTTTCTGGTAATCCTGCACCCAAAAATCCATCTATTTGATTAAGAGAATCGTTTTTGAGAACAAATTTATCTAAATTTCTTTTTAAAAAACTTCGTAAGTTTAAATCATTTTTTTGATAATCAATATGAATCATAATTTCCTCCAAAACCCGTGCAGCCGAATCAGAATTCATAGCGTTTCTATTTTTATTATTATGTCCATAAAATTCTTTTTCACGACCAAATGGTCCATCATCCCAGGTCTTCTGACAGCAATTTATACCACTCAATTCCTCCCAATGTAAATCATGTAGCCAATCGTTTATAATATTTCTTTGGTATTTCCAATTTTCCCATAATTCGCCTTCAATAAGAGGTCCGCTTGTTGTTCCAGTAAGTAAATCAATTAAAAAGCTTGTTGCATTGTTACTGGAGAAAGACAACATTTTCCTTACAGCATCAATAATTTCATCCGATAATAATAAACTTCCTTTTTTAATCCAATAAAATGCAGCAAGGCCATAAACCAACTTGACTATACTAGCAGGGTAAACCATTTTTTTATTGTTAATACCAGTTCCAAAACCTTTAAATACATTTTTATTTTCACTTTTATAATTAATCCAAGTTATCGAAATATCTTCTCTTGAAAAATCTTTATTATAAGAGCATGCTCTTCCTAAAATATCATTTAAGGCTAGACCCATCTCTTCACTTAAATAGTAAAAGGTCATTGTATGAAAAATTATAAAAATCCTATCTCACTATTTAAACAAACTAATTTTTCAAAAACTATTTGGTGGAAATTAAAAGTTAATATTTCTGGATATCAAAATGAAACAGAAGATCAATTAGTTACTGAAATATTTAAAAATAGAATTTTTAGGCTTATTTATCCAAATATTTCTCAAAACAATCATAAATTATCAAGAATACTAGTTCAACTATATGAAGATGGTTACATCTGTTGGATAAATTTAGATGGATTAATTATTGAGAAATACGAATTAGGAAAAACTAAGAATTCAAAAAAAGAACACTTCTTTATAAAAGATAAAGTTAACTCAATTTTAAAATGGATCAAGGATCAATCTGAATTAAATAATGAATACCTTTGGGGAGGAACATTAGGACCCAATTTTGATTGTTCTGGATTAATTCAGACTGCTTTTTTAAAGCATCAAATTCATATACCTCGAGACTCTTTTCAAATAAAAAGTTTTTGTAAACACCTTTTTTATTACAAAGAATCATATGCGGCTCTACGACCTGGCGATCTTTTATTTTTTGGAAATGAAGAAAAATGCGATCATATTGGAATCTACAAGGGAGATGGATTGTATTACCATAGCTCTGGAAAGGATTTTGGCAGAAATGGAATAGGATTAGATACCCTAAAAAAGTCTAATGACAAAATCTCATTTCATTATAAATCTCAACTAATTTCGGCAGGACGAGTAGTTAGAAATTATAGATGGGACAGAACTATACGTTAATTAATAGAGGGCACGTTTTAATTTTAAATTAAATTTAAATATTACTTATTCTTTTATTTAGGAATTAACCAGCAGTCCAAATATTTTTAATAATTGGCATTATGGTATCTAAGTGTAATGTACCAACAAGTAACCAAGCAAAAACAGCTCCTCCACAGCCTCCTAACCAAAATCCACTCGTAAAATCAGCCCAACCAGCTCTTGTAAATAAGTCCTTTGGCGGATTATTAACAGTCGCATCTGGAGGTTGAACATTAGGTGCTTTACCAGGTGCATTGTATAGAACAAAAAGTGCTGTCAAAATATGAACAGCCCCAATAGTAGCGAGAAGTCCAGCTGTTAGTGCAAATTCAGAATTTCTTAATGGGCCAGTCATAGTGAAAGGTCCGTATAGAAGATATCCAAAAGCTGCTCCAGTTTCTAAACCCCTAAAATTAGGGGAAATACCTTCTCTGTAAAAAGGTAAATTATTTATGAAGGCTTTTGTAAAATAACCACTATTAACTGGAGTAGCTAAATTACCAACACAAGGATCAGCAACTGTTTTTACTGCCCATTGTTCTGCTACGCCAATATCATTTGGTTGTACAGAAGTATCTATGTATTTCTCATCAAACTTAATAGAACTTGTTGATTCTGAGAATGATTTTTGAAAGTCGCTCATTTTTTTAATAGTTTAGTGTTTGATAATTTATTCAGTTGCTGTAATTAATCTTCCAATCAATACGATAAAAACAGCAGGCATTGCTATACCAATTAATGGAACAAAAATTGAGGGTAAAAGACTTGGTAAATCAGATGGCATAGTTCATTAAACATCTTTAAATACTTTAGTATTTATCTGAGAAATAGTGTTAATTTTATTACTGGATGATATAAAAATTATTAACTTTTTACATGATAAACTTTTTCGCAATTTTACTTATTATTTTCATAGGAATATTAATTCTAGTTTTAAAAAAAAGAAGCTTTAAAAAGTTTATAAATAAAAGCAATTTATATTCTATTAAATTAAGCAAAAATAAAGGATTTTCATCTAATAAAAATAGTTTTTTATACAATCACGAAGAAAAAAAGTACTCAGTATTTTATAAAAATTCTCAAAAAAATAAAATGTTTAGTCTTTTTCAGGGTAATACAGAAAATAAATTAAAGGCATTAAAAATTGCGGAAGAATTAGCTGATAAATCAACATTACCAATTTTACGAAAAGGCTTAAGAGATATTTCTCCTGATGTCGTTGAAATTTCAGCTTTATTAATAAGAAAGTTCAAGTAAACAATCAATTTTGATTAGTACTGCTTATTGATCTAATTCTGTAAATTGGACGACTTTGACTTTCATGATATGTCCTAATTAAAAGTTCGCTCAATAATCCAAAGCTAAATAATTGAACACCAGCAATTCCTAATATTAATGCAAACATTAACAACGGACGATTTCCAATATCCTCACCCATTATTTTTAAAACTATCAAATAAGAACTCATCGCAAGGCTAATTAAAATACTTATAATTCCCACAAAACCAAATCCATACATTGGTCTTGTTAAAAATTTAGTCATAAACCAAACAGTTAGTAAATCCATTAAAACTCTAAAAGTCCTATCAATTCCATATTTACTAGATCCATATTGCCTGCTTCTATGATTTACTTTAATTTCTTTGATTCTTGCACCTTCAATATTTGCTAAAACGGGCAGAAACCTGTGAAGTTCACCATACATTTTAATATCATCTATTATTTCTTTCTTAAAAGCTTTTAATGAACATCCATAGTCATGCAAATTCAAACCTATTACCTTAGCTATTAATTTGTTAGCTATTTTTGATGGTATCTTTCTATTAATGAACTTATCTTTCCTATCAAACCTCCATCCACAAATCAAATCATAGCCATTATTAATTTCAGAAATCAATATAGGAATATCATTTGGATCATTTTGTAAATCACCATCCAAAGTAATAATGATATCTCCTTTAGAATTATCAAAGCCAGCTGACATTGCTGCAGTTTGCCCATAATTTTTGCGAAGGGAAATTACTGACAATTCTTTAATTTTGAAAGTTAGTTGTTTTAATACTTGAAGAGTATTGTCTTGAGAACCATCATTCACAACAATCAGTTCAAAATTGAATTTATGAATTGACATTACATTTATAACTTCATCCAATAAAAAACCAATACTCTCACTTTCATTGAAAACAGGGATGATAATAGAAATTAATTGTTTTATATCTGACATTTATATTTGATAATAATTATACAATTTTAACTTAATTTAGAGCATTAAAATTAAACAAAAAAAAATCACCACAAATGTGGTGATTTAAATTATTTAAAGGAAATTTAACCAAACTTACCTGAAGTTGATGCAATAACAAATGCACCAAATGTAAGAATGTTTCCAATCGTGAAATGTGCTAAGCCAACTAATCTAGCTTGAACAATTGAAAGTGCAACTGGCTTATCTCTCCAGCCAACAAGGTTAGCTATTGGAGTACGCTGATGGGCCCAAACTAATGTTTCAATTAATTCTTGCCAGTAACCACGCCATGATATTAGGAACATGAAACCAGTAGCCCAAACTAAGTGACCGAATAGGAACATCCAAGCCCAAGGAGATAATGAATTTACTCCAAATGGATTATATCCGTTAATAAGTTGAGCGGAGTTTAACCAGAGATAATCTCTGAACCAACCCATTAGATAGGTTCCTGATTCATTAAATTGTGCTACATTACCCTGCCATATTGCTAGGTGTTTCCAATGCCAGTAGAAGGTTACCCATGCTAGTAAATTTAATGCCCAGAACATCGCTAAATACATAGCGTCCCATGATGAGCTATCACAAGTACCTCCACGTCCAGGACCATCACAAGGGAATGCATAACCTAAATCTTTCTTATCAGGAATTAATTTAGTTCCTCTAGCATCAAGAGCGCCTTTGATAAGTATTAAGGCAGTTGTATGAAGACCTAAAGCAATAGCATGATGAACTAAGAAATCTGCAGGACCTATAGGTAAGAAAGCACTTAATGCATCTTGTCTATTGATAAGATCCATCCAATAATGATTACCTGGTAATGAATTAGCAGCAAGACTTGCTGAACTTGTAGGATCAGATAATAGAGCATTGAAGCCGTACATCATCTTACCTTGAGCTGCTTGAACAAATTGAGCAAATACTGGCTCAATTAGAATTTGCTTTTCAGGATTACCAAAAGCTACAACAACATCATTATGGACATAAATTCCAAGAGTATGGAATCCAAGCAACATTGTTACCCAACTAAGGTGACTTATTAAAGCTTCTTTTGTTCCAAGAACTCTAGCTAATACATTATCTTTATTTAATTCAGGATCGTAATCTCTCACAAAGAAAATAGCTCCATGTGCAAAAGCACCAACCATCAAGAACATTGCTATGTACTGATGATGACTATATAAGGCAGATTGTGTAGTGTAATCCCTAGCGATAAAAGCATAAGAAGGTAGTGCTCCCATATGTTGAGCCACAAGAGAAGTTGCTACTCCAAGTGATGCTAATGCTAGTCCAAGTTGAAAATGTAATGAGTTATTTACAGTTTCATATATACCATCATGATTAATTCCGAAACTACCTTTATGAGGATCATTTGGGTGTCTAGTATTATGAGCTTCTGTAATTTCTTTAAGGCTATGTCCTATCCCAAAAGTATTTCTATACATATGGCCAGCAATTACAAAAACTGTTCCAATTGCAATATGGTGATGAGCAATATCAGTAAGCCATAATGCTTCACTTTGAGGATGAAGACCTCCTAAGAAAGTAAAGATTGCTGTTCCAGCTCCTTCAGCTGTACCAAATACTTGATCTAAAGAATCAGGGTTTTGTGCATATGCTCCCCAGTTTAAAGTAAAGAAAGGAGCTAAACCTGCAGGGTGTGGAAGTACTGTTAACCAGTTATCCCAGCCTACATGCTGACCTCTTGATTCAGGTATTGCAACATGAACTAAATGACCTGTCCAAGCGATACTACTAAAACCAAATAAAACAGCTAAGTGATGATTTAATCTTGACTCTGCATTTTTAAACCAAGCCAGAGAAGGTCTGAATTTTGGTTGTAAGTGTAACCAACCTGCAAACAAAGTCCAACAAGCAAGAATACTCATAAATATTGATGCTTGGAATAGTTGCTCGTTAGTTCTCATTCCAATTGTGTACCACCAATGGTAGAGACCTGAATAAGCGATGTTTACTGGACCGCTTGCTCCAGCTTGTGTCATTGCTTCTGTGATGCCAGATCCAAAATGAGGATCCCAAATAGCATGAGCAATAGGACGGACATGAGTTGGATCAAGTACAAATTGCTCAAAGTTACCCTGCCAAGCAATATGAAATAAGTTGCCCGCTACCCAGAGGGCGATTATTGCTAGATGTCCAAAATGTGTAGAGAATAGCTTCTGATAAAGTTTTTCTTCGGTCATACCATCATGACTTTCAAAGTCATGAGCGGTAGCTATTCCGTACCATATTCGTCGGGTTGTGGGGTCCTGAGCTAGACCCTGGTTAAATGATGGAAATTTTGTTGCCATTGAATTAAAAAGGTGAAGTTCAGGTTATTAGCCCAGCCCGAAAAGGCGAGCATGGAAGAAGGCCCATGTGGTAGCAATACCACCTACAAGGAAGTGAGTAACACCTACTGCACGTCCCTGAGTAATAGATAGAGCTCGAGGTTGAATGGTTGGTGCAACCTTTAGTTTATTGTGTGCCCAAACAATTGATTCGAACAATTCTTGCCAATATCCTCTTCCGCTGAAGAGGAACATTAAACTGAACGCCCATATAAAGTGAGCTCCTAGGAACATCAAACCGTACATGCTTATTGATTGACCATAGCTTGTTAATACTTGAGAAGCTTGAGCCCAGAGGAAATCTCTTAGCCAACCATTGATAGTAATTGCACTTTGTGCGAAATTACCACCAGTGAGTCCCCAAACATCACTCTGCATTTTCCAAGAGAAGTGGAAAATAACTATTGATAAACAGTTATACATCCAAAAGAGAGCCAAGAAAACGTGATCCCATGAAGAAACTTGACATGTACCGCCTCTTCCAGGTCCATCACAAGGAAATCTAAATCCTAAAGAAGCTTTATCAGGGATCAACCTTGAACTTCTTGCATAAAGTACTCCTTTGAGAAGTATCAAAACAGTTACATGGATTTGGAAAGCATGAATATGATGAATCATTAAATCAGCTGTACCTAATTGAATAGGAGCTATAGCAACCTTTCCACCAACTTCTACTAAACTACCATTAAAAACTTCACTCAAAGCTTTGTGAGGTAAAGCTTCTGCAGTACCTGCTAAAAGAGAAGTTCCAACAGCAGATGCTTGAATACTCTGTACCCATTGAGCAAAGATTGGCTGAAGTTGGATTGCAGAATCACTAAACATATCTTGGGGTCTACCCAAAGCTCTCATAGTATCGTTATGAATATAGAGTCCAAAACTATGGAATCCTAACCACATACATACCCAGTTCAAGTGACTGATTAAAGCATCTCTTGCCTTAAGAATTCTGTCTAATACATTATCGATATGTTTTGCTGGATCATAATCTCTAACCATTGCAATTCCAGCATGCGCACCTGCTCCTACTATGAACAATCCACCTATCCACATGTGATGGGTAAATAATCCCAGAACTGTCATGTAGTCAGTAGCTATATAGGGATATGGAGGCATCGCATACATATGATGAGATACGAGTATACTTATTGATCCAAGCATCGCTAAGTTTACGGATAGCTGAGCATGTCTACTTTCCGCCATGAACTCAAAAAGACCTTGATGCCCTTTAGGAGCAGGGAATAATATTGGGTCTCCTTGCTGTGAATCTAATATTTCTTTCATACTATGACCAATACCGTAATTGGTTCTGTACATATGACCACCGATTATTGCTATTACACCAAAAGCTAAATGATGATGTGAAACATCAGTCATCCACAAGCTTCCTGTCACAGGGTTAAGTCCACCTTTGAAGGTAAGGAAGTCAGAGAAAGCTAACCAATTTAAACTAAAGAAATTGCCTGTACCACTTGCTAATCCTGGAAATATCTGACCGATAATTTGTGGATCGCAGAGTTGATGCGGCATAGGCATATCTGCAATAGTAGCTATTTCTTTGCCATTAATGACTAAAGGAGAACCTGCATCAATCGCATCTAAGAGAGCTGCAGTAGGAGCTCCGATATGAATACAATGGCCAGCCCATGCTAAAGATCCTAGCCCTACTAAACCAGCTATATGGTGGTTAAGCATAGACTCGATATCTTGGAACCACTCCATTTTTGGAGCTGCTTTGTGATAATGAAAAATTCCAGCATGGAGCATAAGTGCAGCCATTACAACAGCACCAATTGCTAAAGCCATCAGTTCACTCTCATTAGTGATTCCCCATGCTCGCCACATGTGGAATATTCCTGAACTAATTTGAATACCGTTATAGTTAGCACCAAGATCAGCATTAAGCATTTCTTGACCAACAATTGCCCATACTTGCTGAGCTCCGGGTTTAACATGAGTTGGATCAGCTAACCAACCTGAGTAATTAGAAAATCTTGCTCCATGAAAAAATGCAGCACTCATCCATATAAAAATGACTGCAAGATGTCCAAAATGAGCTGAAAAGATTTTTCTTGTTGCTTCTTCAGCATCGCCTGTATGCACATCGAAATCATGCGCATCAGCATGCAAATTCCAGATCCAAGTTGTAGTTTTTGGACCTTTAGATAATTTACTTGACCAGAAACCTGGCTTATCTAATTTGGCAAAATCAATAGGTCTTGGATCGGCCTTAACAGGATCTTCCAAAACTTTTTTGTTTTTTTCTCCACTTTCTGGTGGGCTGATGGTCATCTAGCACCTCGAAAATAATTGACATTAAAGCCGATTGATCGGATCTTAAACCTATTTTTAATAATAATGTTCAAGAAAACGAATCCTTCGGGACTTTAGATATTCGTTTCAAAAATAATAAGGCAAAGATTCTTTCGTTATGCATTAACGTAACAAATGTTCTAATGATTGTTACTATATGAATATTTTGTTAAATTCTAGTCTATGACTAAATTATGAGTATTTTTACTCAAATTTTATATAAATTTCTTAAATTTTTTTTTATATTTCAAAGGAAATTTTTTAAGTCAAGCGACAGGATATAATTTCAAAGTTACTGTCAATAGTTTCTAATTTGAAAGGCATTGCGATAGGTCTATCTAATAATTCAAAAGAAATTTTAAAAAGACTCAAAAAAACCGAATTTGTCAAAGACATATATATTGCAGGTTCTTCAGAAGAGGATGAAAAGGAAACTGAACTTATTCAAGTACAAAAACCTAGAGAAATCTTACTAAAAAAATGGCCGGAGATAGATTTAATAATTTTTATAGGCTCAATTGCTGCATCAATACGCATAATAAATCCATTTTTAACCTCTAAAGATCAAGATCCAGGAGTAATAGTTATAGATAAGAAATGTTCCAAGATAGTTCCTTTAATTGGCTTACATCAGTCAAATACACAAAATATTGCATTTCAAATTGCTAATTTATTTGGTGGCGAAATTATAGAAACTAATAATTCCAATGATCAAAGCCTCTTAAATCTTGATGCATTTGGGAATCAATGGGGTTGGAAAAGATCTGGCAAAATAAAAGATTGGTCTAAACTAGTAATTAAACAAGCTAACAACGAAGAAATATTTTGCAACCAAATATCTGGTAATAGCTTATGGAAAACTTCAAAATCAGCTGAGATTATTAATCAAATTGATAAAAAAGAAACTGAAAAAACAGATTCAACATTTTATGTGAGTATATTCGAAAATCATGAAAGAACTTGGCACCCGCCCGTATTATGGATTGGTATTGGATGTGAAAGAAATACAAGCAAAGAATTAATAACAAATTCTTTAAATAATTTTTTAGCGTCAGGAAATTTATCGCAGCAATCAATTGCGGGATTCGCAACTATTGATATTAAAAAAGATGAGAAAGGAATTTTAGAACTTGCTAAAGAAAAAAACTTGCCTATAAAGTTTTTTAGTAAAGAAGATCTTTCAACAATAATTGTTCCAAATCCATCAAATGTTGTGCAAAATGAAATTGGCACCCCTTCCGTAGCAGAAGCCTCTTGCTTACTTGCAGCAGGAGAGGAATCAAAATTATTAGAAGAAAAAAGAATTTTTAAAAATCAATCTGGGGCATTAACTATTGCTGTAGCAGAATCAAAAAATCAATATAATCCAACCCATGGCGAAATCCATATTATTGGAAGTGGACCTGGTGATATATCCTTCCTAACCAATAATGCAAGAAAAGCACTTTCAAGATGTACTGTTTGGATTGGATACAAAATGTATTTAGATTTAATAAAACCCTTAAAAAGGAATGATCAGGTTTTAATTGAAAGTAAACTTACTGAAGAAAAAGAGAGATGCAGTAAAGCAATTCAACTAGCCGAGGAAGGAATAAAAGTAGCTTTAATTTCTTCAGGGGAATCTGGATTCTATGGAATGGCTGGTTTACTTTTGGCGTTACTTCAAAAAATCAAAAAAGAATATAGGCCTTACTTTGAAGTACATCCAGGTATAAGTAGTGTTCAATTAGCTGCTGCGATTAGTGGAGCACCACTAATGAATGACTTTTGTTCAGTAAGCTTAAGCGATAAATTAACGCCATGGTATTTAATAGAAAAAAGAATTGAAGGAGCTCTTGTGGGTGACTTTGTAATAGCTTTATTCAATCCTCAATCCATTGAAAGAAATTGGCAGCTAAAAAGTGTAATAGATAAATGTTTACAATCTAGGCATGGTGATACTCCAGTTTTAATAGCTAGACAAGTAGGGAGAGAAAATCAAACCAAAAAATTTTTTACTTTAAACACTATTCCTTTCAAAGAGATTGATATGTTATCAATCATTATTATTGGCAATTCTCAAACAACCTTAGTTGACGAAATATTTCTCACTCCCAGAGGATATCTACAAAATTAAGTTTAGATAATCCATGATTTATAAAGAAATTTTTTTCTTTGCTTTTTCTTTATAAGAATACTAATCTTTTATAATAATGATTTAAGAAAATTAATTGAAAAATATTGGTTTAATTTTGTTTGACATTGATGGGGTAATCCGCAGCGTAGAAAATAGTTATAGGCTTTCTTTAAAAAAAACAGTTTACAAATTTTCCGGATGGGAGCCTAGTTATATAGATATTGATAATGCAAAAAATGAAGGGATCTGGAATAATGACTGGGATTTAAGTTTAGAACTTATAAAAAGATGTATAAAAAAAGAGAACTTAAAACTTAAAATTCCTCCAAGAAAGGAAATAGTAAAATGTTTTGAAGAGTTTTACTTTGGTGGAGATCCAAATAAAGATAGTAAATACTGGTCTGGTTACATAACGAATGAGGAGTTATTAGTTGATAAAAATTTTTTTGATTTAATTCAAGGTAATGGAATAATCTGGGGTTTTGTTAGTGGTGCAGAGTCTGCTTCTGCAAAATTTGTTTTAGAAAAAAGACTTGGACTAAAATCACCACCATTAATATCTATGGGAGATGCCCCTGACAAGCCTAATCCTAAAGGTTTTATTAACTTATCAAAAAAGCTTATTGGAGATAAACTTGGCGAATCAAATATTCCCATTGCATATGTAGGAGATACTATTGCAGATATAAATACAGTTATAAACGCTAGAAAGGAAATACCAACTCAGAAATTCATAAGTATCGGAATAGCTCCCCCTCATTTACATTTAAATTCTCGATTAAAAGAACGTAATTCTTACGAAGCAAATCTTAGAGATGCAGGCGCTGACTTGATTTTAAATTCTATTTATGACCTTAAAAATATTAATCTTAACTTGTTTTAAAACAAAAATTAATTAAAAATTTTTCTAAATAAATCACGGAGAGGGAGGGATTCGAACCCTCGACAAAAGTTACCTCCTGTAACTCCTTAGCAGGGAGCCGCTTTCAACCACTCAGCCACCTCTCCAGCTCTTATACATTATCAATTTTTTTGCAAACATTCAAAATTTTTTATTTAATCGAAATGTCTAATCAACTTGAACTCTCGGTAATCTATTTTTAAAAGAACAAAGAATTTCCCACGGTATTGTATTAGATTTTCTTGCCCATTCAAGAGGCGAAATTGTTTTATCTCCATCAGATCCTAGTAATACCATAGTGCTACCAACTTTAATTTCACTTGAACCTGTTATGTCCACCATCATTTGATCCATAGTTATGGATCCAACTTGGGGATAAAGTTTATCATTATGAATAACGTTTATCTTTCCTGAAAGATTTCTTGGTACTCCATCTGCGTATCCAATACTTAATACAGCTAACTTAGTTTTTCTACTAGTTACAAACTTTCCTCCATAACTTATACCAACACCTGGATCAATAGTTCTAATAAAAGCTACTTTGGCTTTCAAAAATAAAGCTGGTTTAAGTGATAAATTTTTATCTATTTTGTCTAAAGGACTATATCCATACATAGAAAGCCCAACACGTACCATATGAAAATGAAAATCTTTGTTAATAAGCATTCCCGCAGAATTAGACAAATGAATCTTAATTTCATTATTTCGATCAAGATTAATTTGCTTTAATAATGAATTAAACTTCAGTCTTTGTAATTGTGTAATACTTTTAGGATCTAATGCATTAGCTTCATCTGCAGAAGATAAATGACTATATATTCCTTCTATTAAAATGTTCTCAAAGGATTTTATTTTTTCAAATTGCTCAACAAATTTTTTAGATTCGAATCCTAATCTTGACATTCCAGTATCAATTTTAAGATGTAATAGAAATTTCAAGCCAAATTGCTTACCAATGTTATTGCAAATTAAACATTCTCCTATACTACTGATAGTTGGCATAAGATCATTTTTAAAACATATAATAAGATCCCTTTTCGTGTAAAGATTTCCGAGGATAAGTATTGGTTTTTTAACTCCAGAAGAACGAAGCTTAATGCCTTCATTTAATGTGGCGACACCTAATTGAGATGCTCCACCTTTGATAGCATACTCTGATACTAATTTCGCATCATGTCCATATCCATCAGCTTTAACGACTGCCATAAATTGACAATTCTTACTTAATTTTGATCTTAACTGTCTAACGTTTGTTTCTATTGCTTTACCTTTAACTTCAATCCATGCTCTTTGTTTTAGATCTATATCTTTTTCAAAATTTGGAAATTTGTCAAAATTAAATACCTGATTTGTTTGCCTATTTTGCATTAACTTTGCACAAATATATGCGCTTATTGAAATATACAGTTAGCATGACATGTAAATTGTATTTTGGCATGGGCCAGACTCTAGTTTTAAATGCATCTTATGAACCTTTAAACATCACTTCCTGGCGAAGAGCAGTAATTTTGATGATTAAAGGTAAAGCTGAAAGCTTAGAGGAAGATAAAACATATTCAATTCATAGCGGGAAAAAGTTGCCGACAGTTATAAGACTTCGTTACTACGTCAAAGTTCCTTTTAGAGAGGTTTCTTTAACAAGAAAAAATATTCTTCTGAGAGATAATAATTCCTGCCAATACTGTAACTATAAGGGTAGTGACCTATCAATAGATCATGTTTTACCAAGAAGCAGAGGTGGAACAGATAACTGGGAAAATGTTACTACAGCATGTCTCAGATGTAATGTACAAAAAGGTAATCGAACCCCCGAAGAAGCGAATATGCCCTTAAAACGTCGGCCTTATCGTCCATTAAGTAATCTAAATTTTGAAGCTACAAGACAAATTGACTCTGGAAAGCATAAAGAATGGAGTAAATACGTAATAGGGGTTGCAATCTAATAAAAAATCTTAATTTACTTCTTTATTAAAATCTTCCATCATTCTTTTTTGTTCTTGCGCTATGCATGCATTAATCACTTCTTCTAATTGACCAGCAAGAATTGGCTCAAGAGAAAAATTGGAACCTAATCTATGATCAGTTGTCCTGTTATCTTTAAAATTATAAGTTCTGATTTTTTCACTTCTATCGCCTGTTCCAACCTGGGAAAGCCTTTGTGATCTTTCTTTTGCATTAGCTTCTTTTAATTGAATTTCATACAATTTAGCTCTTAAAATTTCCATTGCCCGTTCGCGATTTTGCAATTGTGATCTCTCTTGAGTACAAAAAACTCTTATTCCCGTAGGCTTGTGGAGAAGATCAATAGCTGTCTCTACCTTATTAACATTTTGTCCCCCTGCACCTCCTGATCTTGCTGTTCCAACCTCTAGATCTGTTGGATCAATTTTAACCTCAACAGGATCGGCCTCAGGCATAACGGCAACAGTAGCAGTAGAGGTGTGAACTCTACCTTGAGATTCAGTAGCTGGAACTCTTTGGACTCTATGTACACCAGCCTCGAATTTAAGTTGACTATATACAGAATCTCCCTTAACGGAGATAACTAACTCCTTAAATCCACCCATATCTGACTCGGAAGCACTAATAGGTTTTACAGACCAGCCAATTTTTTGTCCATATCTTTCATACATTCTTGCTAAATCACCCGCCCAGATACAAGCCTCATTACCTCCAGCACCGGCTCTGATTTCTAACATTACACTTCTTTCATCTCTTGGGTCTTTTGGCAATAAGGCGATTGTAGTTTTTTGAATCAGTTCACTTTTAGATTCCTCTAGAGTTATTAACTCCTCATTTATCAAAGATTCCATTTCTTTATCATTCCTATTCTCTTTAAGTAAATTTCTTGAATCTTCGATTTCTTTATCAGTATCAAGCAACTTATTAAAATCAATCACCAAAGGTTCCAATTTTGACCTTTCTCTTGCTATGGATTCTAATTTTTTTGGATCATTAGCTATGTCAGGATCTGCAAGTTGCAATTCCAAATTTTCAAAACTTTCTGAAGCAGTTTTCAACCTTGCAATTAATGTTGAGTATTCCAATTGAAATTATGCTTAATTTTGAAAATTCTATTTTTTAGAATCTTTTTCTTCTTTTTGATCTTTTGATGTAGCGGAATTAGCTGAACCCATTCCATATTTTTTCATAAACCTATCAACCCTACCTTCTGTATCAAGAATCTTTTGAGTTCCAGTGAAGAAGGGATGATTACCACTCCAAACATCAACATGTAATTCAGGCTTCGTGGAGCCAGTAGTCATTACAACTTCTCCATTACAAATAACTTTTGCATCTGGATACCATTTTGGGTGAATTTCTGATTTTGGCATAATTTAAATTCCTTTAACGTTTAGAGAATTGAGGAGCTTTTCTTGCTTTTTTGAGACCATATTTTCTTCTTTCCTTAGCTCTAGGATCTCTACTGAGATGGCCTTCCGTTTTTAGCGGTTTCCTATTGTCAGGAGATAATTCGCAAAGTGCTCGAGCTGCGCCTTGCTTTATAGCATCTGCTTGGCCAGTCAATCCACCACCAAAAACATTTACCAAAATATCATAAGAATTTTCAAGACCTAATGTTTGCAAAGGTGCTTTTATTGAATTTAAGTGCAGAGGATTAAAGTTTAAGTAATCATCTCCAGCACGACCATTAATTTTTATTAGTCCATTACCTGGAATCAAGCGAACTCTAGCTACTGAAGTTTTTCTTCTTCCAGTTCCCCAATACACAGCTTTGTTTTTTATTTGACTATTCATTTTGATAAATTAACTATTTAATAATACAGGATTCTGAGCAGCATGAGGATGATCAGCACCTTTATAAACTTTTAGTTTTTTAAATTGCTGTCTTCCTAAAGAGTTATGAGGCAGCATGCCCTTAACAGCTTGCTCGATGATTCTTTCAGGAATTCTTTCTTGTAAAGACTCAAATTTTTCAATTTTCATTCCTCCTGGTCTTCCAGAATGTCTCCTGTACAATTTTTGTGATGCTTTTTTTCCTGTTACCTCAACTTTCTCGGCATTTACTACAATGACAAAATCTCCAGTATCTTGATGAGGTGTAAATGTTGGTTTATTCTTACCTCTCAATACAGTTGCGATTTCTGTAGCAAGTCTACCAAGCGTCTTATCTTTTGCGTCAACTAAAAACCAATTTCTTTCAATTGTTTTTAAAGATGGAGTAATTGTTTTATTCATTTACCAAATTTCTGCAAATAAATTTAAATTAATATTAAATTCTACCTTATTGTAGGAATATTAAACAACAGGTTTGAATGATTTACAAAAAAAATTCAATTAATTAAACCTTACTTAAGAAAAACCCTTGATTAAAAATACAGGGAAAAAATCATTGTTATTAATCTTTTTAAAAACATTTTCTTCATAAACAGCATTTACAAAACATAACCCCTTAGCTGGAGCAGATTCTTTAACATCATTTTTCTTTTTGTTTACCCATCTATCTGTAAAAATTTCTGGCGATATTTTGTTTTCTCCAACTAAAACTAGTTGACCGATAATTAAGCGGACCATTCCATATAAAAAACCTGTAGCTTTAATATCAACAAAAATCAAATCTTCTACTCTTTTAATATCTATATTTTTTATTTTTGTAATTGAGTTTGTTCTATTACTACCACTTTTCTGAAAAGCAAAAAAATCATGTTCTCCTATCATTTTCCTGGATGCATTTAACATTAAAACTTCATCTAATACTTTTTGATATCTATGCCATGACCAATTATTGATGAATAAGTTTGGGAATTTACTGTTATTAATGACATATCGATAATGTCTATACATTGCTGAATAGCATGCATGCCAACTATCTTTTACCTCAACTGATTCTAAGATCCTAATTGATGAGGGTAAAAGACTATTTAAGACATCAGAATAACTATTTCCTGGAACAACACAATCAACATCAAAGTGTACTACTTGACCTGATGCGTGAACCCCAGCATCAGTCCTACCTGCTGCAAAAGTCTTTACTGTATGATTTGTAATCTTTAAGAGAGCTCTGTCTAAAATTTCCTGAACAGTAGTTGCATTTTTTTGTTTTTGCCAACCTGAATAATGAGATCCATCATATTGGACTAGTAAAGCTACCCTTTTCAAAAGTTATTTTTTAGTAAAAGCCCCTTTAATTAACTAACTTAAACAAGCTCGATAATGGCCATCTGAGCGTTATCACCTTTTCTAGATACAGTTCTGACAATGCGTGTATAACCCCCATTTCTATCTCCATATCTTTCCTTTGCTTTTTCAAATAATGAATGAACTAATTTTTTATCATAAATATATCCAATCGCCCTTCTCCTAGAAGCCAAACTTCCCTCTTTGGCGAGTGAAATCATTCTTTCAGCTTCATTTCTTAAAGCTTTTGCCCTAGCTTTTGTTGTAGTTACTCTACCTTCTCTAATTAATTGTGTTGTTAAACCTCTTAGAAGTGCTTTCCTCTGATCAGCAGGTTTACTTAATAATGGAATTCTAAGTTGGTGTCTCATAATCTTAAAAATTGTTAAACAGATGTTCTACTTTGTGGAATAGAAATGCCTATGCGCTCAAGAGCTTCAATAACCTCATCTGCAGATTTAGAGCCAAAGTTCTTAATTTCAAGAAGATCTTCATAGCTGAAGCCCATTAAATCCGAAACTGAGTTAACTTGCGCCCGTTTCAAACAATTATATGCTCTAACGGACAAGTTTAGTTCCTCGAGAGGAATTTGAGCTTCAGGAGAAGGTTCAGGTTCTTCAGGAATTTCTTCAACCATTGTTACAGTAGCAAGGGGTTGAAAGAGTTCTATTAATTGATTTGCAGCTTCAGCAATAGCATCGTCAGGACTGGTTGAGCCATCTGTTACTACCTCCATTTTTAATCTTTCTCTTCCCGTTCCGCCTTCTGCTACAGCAGTTTCATCAATCGTAAAGTTCACTCTCTTCACAGGCATAAATACAGCATCTATTTGAAGCAAATCAATAGCAGTTGTCTCTTCACTCTTTCGGTCGACGGGTCTATATCCAACACCTCTTTCAACATGGATTTCCAACTCTAAGTTATGACCCTCCTGGATAGTCGCAATCGGTTTTTCGCCATCAACAATTTCAACTTGAGAGGAGAATTGAATATCATTAGCCTTCACCTCCATTGGACCACTAGCTACTAACCTGCCTATTTCGAGCTCTGGATTAGTGCTATTTATTGATAGTTGCTTGCAATTAAGAAGAATATCTAAAACGTCTTCTCTAACTCCAGGAATAGTGGCATATTCATGATTAATTCCTGCTATTCTTACTGCAGTAACTGCACTCCCTTCAAGTCCTCCCATAAGGACTCTTCTAAGGGAATTACCCAAAGTTGTAGCTTGTCCCCTTTCTAAAGGGCCAATTAAAAAAGTTCCTGTTTGGGAGCGATCATCTGCTATTTGATGGTCGATTCTGTCAATCTGGTATTGCAACACGGAAAATAATGAGGTTAAGAGTTTTTTTGGGGTTTGAGAATGATTAAGACCTAAACGCGTCTCCGTTTAGGTCTTCTACATCCATTATGAGGTAATGGAGTTACATCTCTTATTAGAGTTATTTCTAATCCGGCCACTTGTAAAGCTCTTATGGCCGTTTCCCTACCTGCGCCAGGCCCTCTAACTAGTACTTCTATTTGTCTCATGCCTTGATCAAGTGCTCTTCTGGCTGCAGCTTCGGCAGCTGTTTGAGCAGCAAATGGCGTACCTTTCCTGGCTCCTTTAAATCCACTTGCTCCTGCAGAAGACCAAGAAATTACATGACCAGAGGTGTCAGTAATTGAGACGAGAGTATTATTAAACGTGCTTTGGATATGTACCACACCATTAGGTACATTACGTTTAGATTTCTTTGAACCTGTTTTTTTTACTGTAGCTGCCATGATTTTTAAGTTAATACTTCAATTTGTAAATAGATTTAGTTATTTATTTTTTTCTTCCAGCAACTGTTTTCCTAGAACCCCGTCTTGTTCTTGCATTGGTTCTAGTTCTTTGACCCCTTACTGGAAGACTCATTCTATGTCTTCTTCCTCTTACACACCCTATATCTTGTAGACGTTTTAAAGCCATTCCCTCTTTTCTTCTCAAATCGCCTTCTAAAGTGAATTCTTCTGTGGCACCTCTTAGTTTTTGCACATCAGAATCTGAAAGGTCTTTGACACGAGTGTCGGGGTTTACACCCGTATTAGCAAGAATTAGCTTTGATCTCGTTAAACCAATTCCATAGACGTATGTAAGTGCAATTTCAACTCGCTTTTCGCGAGGTATGTCAATTCCTGCAATCCTGGCCACGTGTTTTGAATAAGTAAAAGTTTGAATTTGAGGGTTGAAATTTAACCCTGACGCTGTTTATTGCGAGGTCTTTTCTTGTTAATAACATAGATTTTACCTCTTCTCCTCACGATCTGATCGTCAGGACTAATTTTTTTGACTGAAGATCTGACCTTCATAGGGGTTTAACAAATAAAACGTTAATACTATATTCTACATCATCATCAAGCCATTTTTTGTTTGATATCAGAGGAAATGGTTTTTAAATCTCTATCAGCATCAATATATTCTAATAATGAGAGATCCTTAAAATATTGAATTAATGGTTCGGTAGTTTTTTTATAAATATCAAATCTTGTTCTAATTGTCTCTTCCGTATCATCTTTTCTCCCTCTTAAAAGCAAACGCTTAATTAGTACTTCTTCTGGAATATCTAAATAAAAAACTAATTCCAAAGGTTGATTTATTTCATTCAAGACTTCATTCAATGAATTTGCTTGAGATAAATTTCTAGGGTAACCATCTAGAATCCAACCACTATTATCATTAACTAAATTTTGTCTAACGATCTTTAATACAAGTTCATCACTAACAAGTTCCCCGCGATTCATAATATCCTTTACCTGAATACCCAGGGTAGTATTCATTTCGATTTCTTTTCTTAATAATTCACCAGTAGATAGGTGTAAGTAAGAATTAGTTTGACTTAACAATTCCGCTTGAGTCCCTTTCCCGGCTCCAGGAGCTCCTAAAAATAGTAAATGTTTCTTCATTAATTGTTAATTAGTCCCTCATACCTTTGTGAAATAACATAAGTTTGAATTTGCTTAGCAGTATCTATAGCAACACCCACAAGAATAAGTAATGAAGTTGCTCCTAAACCTTGAAAGGTCTGAACATTTGTAGCTCTTTCTACTGCAGCTGGGATTATAGCTACTGAACCCAGAAATAACCCTCCCAATAAAGTCAACCTATTTTGTATACCTGATAGGTAATTTGCTGTATTACTTCCAGGTCTAACTCCTGGTATCGCTACTCCTCCTTTCTTTAAATTTGAAGCTACATCAATTGGATTGATAGTAAGAGATGCATAAAAATAAGAGAAGCCCAAAATCAAGGAGAAGAATGTAAAAGCATATGGCCATGGATTAGAAGATCCTGGATTTAAACTACTGGCTAACTTCATTAAGACTGGATTGCCCGTAACATTTGCAATAGTTATAGGTAAAAAGATTAAAGCAGATGCAAATATGATAGGCATGACCCCTCCTGCATTTAATTTCAAAGGTAGATAACTTTGCCTTGTAGGAAGTAGTGTTGAATTTCCTATCTGCCTTTTTGCACTAACAATAGGAATGCGTCTTGCTCCCTCCTGGACAAAAATGATCCCAACAATTGTCAGTAAAAATACCCCAAGTAAAACTGCTATACCTAAAACATCTCCTCTATCGCCAGTTTGAGCTTTTTCAATGGTTGAACTTAGAGCCTTAGGTAAAGTAGAAACAATATTCAAAAAAATTACCAGTGAAGCCCCTTGACCTATACCTTTCTCAGTAATAATTTCACTAAACCACATTACTAACATAGAGCCAGTAACCAAGGCAATGGAGGTTTGCAAAACAAATGTAGTTTCACTTATCCCCTCAATAGCATATTGTCTGAGAATTAAGGAAAAAATTATACTTTGCAAAAAACCCCATCCTAATGAAACATATCTAGTTATTTGAGCAATTTTTCTTCTCCCAGCTTCTCCTTCATTTTTTTGTAAATCTTCAAGCACAGGCAATGAAGCTGTTAGAAGCTGAATAATAATTGATGCGTTAATAAAGGGAAGTATGCCTAATGCGAATATTCCTAAGGTTGAAATTCCTCCTCCAGTAAAAATATCTAAAAAACCTATTAATTGCCCCCCTTGATCTATAAAACTTTTAAAAGCCACCCTATCAATACCAGGCATAGGGATATATATACCAAGTCTTACTAAAAGGAGAAGACCTAAAGTAGTTAATACTCTACTCCTTAACTCTTTATTTAAAAATAATTGGGAAAGTATTTCAGAAGCGCTTGGATTTCTACTTTTGTTGACAAACATTTTGAAGCTTACCTAAATTTTTAATTAAATTTATTTATTATTTATAAGCTCGCAGGATCCACCTGCGTCCTCAATTTTTTGTTTTGCAACTTTTGTAAATGCATGAGCTTGGACTTTTAACTTTACATTAATTTTTCCTTTACCAAGGATTTTTAAAGGAAATTTTGGTTTGAAGATTAATCCCTTCTTAACTAGTGAGTCAAGGTTAACTGTGTCGTTATCTGTGAAATCATTTAATTTTTCTAAATTAATTATGGAAAAGTTCTTTTGATTAATTATCTCAAAGTGCTTTAATTTTGGAACTCTTCTATATAAAGGCATTTGACCACCCTCAAAACCTGGACGTGTAGGTCTTCCAGAACGTGACTTTTGTCCTCTCATTCCAAAACCACATGATGCACCCTGACCGGCTGCAATTCCTCTACCCTTTCTTAATTTTTTCTTTCTCGAGCCAGAGTTTGATTTAAGTGTATTTAATGTTGAAGTCATAATTTTAAGAATAGAGCTGTTCAAGTGAGATGCCTCTCTCCCTTGAGGCAGATTTGTGTGTTCTTAATTGAGAAAGAGCTACCATAGCAGCTCTTGCATTATTCAAAGGTGTTTTACTACCCAATCTTTTTGCTAAGACATTTTTTATGCCGGCTAATTCTAAAACTGTTCTTATTGAACCACCAGCAATTACACCTGTACCTGGGGCAGCTGGTCTAATTAATACATTAGCAGCACCATCTCGACCTTTAGATAAAGTCGGTATTGAATTATTTGGGGTTAAGGGAACCCTTACAAGATTCTTTTTACCATCTGAAACGCCCTTTCTCACCGCACCAATGACATCCCCTGCTTTACCAACTCCAACACCAACTTGACCTTTCTCATTACCTACAACAACAATTGCTCTAAAACTCATTTTTTTTCCACCCTTAACAGTCTTAGAAACACGTCGAATTTGAACAACTCTTTCTTGCCAATCAGAATCTCTCTCTAGATTTTTGGAATCACCTCTTCTATTTCTTTTTCTATCATTACGATTATTCTTTTTTTGCTCTAAGGGCATAGCTCCAGGAACCTTATCGTTCTTGGATTGAATTTCTTGTTTTGTTGGAGTGTCAGTCATAGTAAAAAATTAAGAGTTAAAATTCTAGGCCAGCTTCACGAGCAGCGTCTGCAAGTGCCTTTACTCTGCCGTGATATAAATTACCTCCACGGTCAAAAATTACTTGCTTAATACCTTTTTTTATCGCTCTCTTTGCTAATAATTTTCCAACAATGGAAGAAGAATTACAATCAGAAGGTAATTTCTCAGATTTTTCTCTTAGTTCTTTATCAAGAGTTGAAGCTGAGCAAATAGTTGTTTGACCGCTATCGTCTATAATCTGGGCATAAATATGGTTATTAGAGCGAAAAACAGACAATCTTGGACGCGTTGCATCTCCAATTAAGAATCTCCTTAATCTTCTATGTCTTTTTTGGGTTTGTAATTTCCTGGAAAGTTTGGTCATTTTTTTAAATCGAATTATTTTTTGCCAGATTTACCAGCTTTTCTGAGAATTCTCTCATCATGGTATTTAATTCCTTTTCCTTTATATGGCTCTGGAGGTCTAATTGATCTGATTTTTGCTGCTTCGTTGCCAACAATTTCCTTATCAATTCCAGATACGGTAACGTTTGTATTACTCTCAACTTTGTATGTTATACCATCAGGGGGGATCATTTCCACAGGATGACTATATCCTGCACTTACAACTAGATTTTTACCTTTTACTTGTGCTCTTGATCCAACGCCAACAATTTCTAATTTCTTTGAAAAACCTTGAGTAACCCCTTCAACCATATTTGCAATTAAAGCTCTACATAAACCATGTCTCTGCCTTGAATATATTTTGGTTGTAGTAGGACTTACGACAACAGTATTATCTTTCTTATCAAAACTAACTCCCTCAGGCATAAGGCGTTTTAACTCACCCTTTGGGCCTTTCACTGTAACTGTTAATCCATCAAAATCAACTGTAACTTTCTCTGGAATAAGTACTGGTGTTTTTCCTATTCTTGACATGATTAATTCTCCTTAATAAACATAGCAGAGGACTTCGCCGCCAATGCCTTGCTTTCTAGCATCGCGATCACTCATAACGCCTTTAGAAGTTGAAATTATAGCAACTCCAAGACCTCCAAGAACTTTTGGCAACCCTCTAGTATTTTTATATATTCTCAAACCAGGTTTACTAACTCTTTGCATAGATCGAATAGTAGGAAATTTGTTTTTCCCACTATATTTGAGACCGAGAATTATTTGTGATTTATAACCTTCACCTTCCTCATTAATATCAGAAATGAATCCCTCTTTTTGAAGCACTTTGGCGATACTTAAGGACATTTTTGAACCTGGGATTGTTGTGGTTGTATGCTTTTTTTGACTCGCATTTCTAATTCGAGTAAGCATATCTGAAATAGGATCGTGATTTGACATAGTTTTAATTTAATTCTTACTAAAAGGCATTCCTAACTCCTGCAAAAGAGCTTTACCTTCTTGATCTGATTTTGCACTAGTGACAATAGTTACATCCATACCTCTTATTGAATCTATTTTATCAAAAGAGATTTCAGGAAAAATCAATTGCTCTTTCACTCCAACGGTATAATTCCCTCTCCCATCGAAACTTTTTGGATTAACTCCTCTGAAGTCTCTTATTCTTGGTAAAGCTAGATTTATAAATCTCTCCAAAAAGGAATACATCCTGTCTCCTCTCAAAGTAACAGTACAACCAATCGGCATGCCCTCACGAATTTTAAAACCCGCGATAGCTTTTTTAGCCCTAGTTACAAGGGCTTTTTGTCCTGTAATTGTTGCCATTTCGTTTAAAGAGGCTTCTAGAGCTTTCGAATTTGAAGCTGCCTCACCAAGACCTCTGTTAACGTTGACTTTGACAACTTTAGGGACTTGATGAATATTTTTAAGACCAAGGTCCTTTAAAAGTTTTGGTCTTATTGATTCTTTGTAGCGATTTTTTAGAGTCATAATTTTTTGTTAATTCTGGTCTTTGTCAGAATTGATAAATTAGGAAAAGTTGAAATCTGGTTTCTGATGAAAAATTAATCAATTACTTCACCAGTTTTCTTCAATCTTCTTTTCTTAACCCCCTCTTTATCAATAAAGTATTCAATCTTGCTTGTAAGATTTTTATCCTTTGAAAAGAACATTACATTTGATGCATGTAAAGATGCTTCTTCTGTAAGTATTCTTCCAGTTTCTCCTTCCTGAGTTGGTTTTACATGTTTAGTCCTAAGGTTAATTCCTTTTACAACTACTCTATTTTCAAGAGGGATAGTTTTTAAAACCTCACCAGTTTTCCCTTTGTCCTTGCCATTAATTACTTTTACCAAATCTCCAGTTTTGATTCTCATTTTTATTCTATGGAAATTTTTCTTTTGTTTTAATGAATCCAACATTTAAATCACCTCCGGAGCAAGAGAAACAATCTTTGTATAATTTTTATCCCGCAGTTCTCTAGCTACAGGACCAAAGACTCTCGTACCTTTTGGATTCTTATCTTCATTAATCAAAACTGCAGCATTATCATCAAATCTGATTGAATTACCAGTATTTCTTCTTAATGTTGCTTTAGTTCTGACAATAACAGCTTTAACAACTTCAGATTTCTTAACTCCCATGTTAGGAAGAGCATCTTTTACAGTTGCTACGATTACATCTCCGACATGTGCATACCTTCTATTAGAGCCCAAAACCCTAATACATTGGAGTCTTTTTGCTCCGCTATTATCAGCAACTGTTAAATAAGTTTCTTGTTGAATCATTTTTTAACCTCCTTAGCCTGACTTGTTTTATTGAGAATCTCTTCTATTGCCCATCTTTTATGAGCACTCAGCGGTCTAGTTTCTCTAATTTTAACTCGATCACCTAAAACACATGTATTTTCTGGATCATGCGCCTTATATCGTGTAGTTCTACTTACAATTTTTTTATAAGTGGGATGTGGATATCTGTTAATAACAGCAACAACAACTGTTTTATCCATTTTGTCGCTGACAACAGTACCAATTCTTTCTTTAAGTGCCATAACTAATAATTAATCAGAAGTTGTTTTAGAAGCAGATTGACTCTTACTGAGAGTGAGTAATTGCGCAACTTGTTTCTTGATAATTTTAAATTTATGAGTTTCATTGAGCTGTCTTGTAGCTTGCTTGAATCTCAAATCAAAAAGATCTTTTCGTAATTGGTCAATCTTTTCATTAATTTGATCAGAATTTAATTTTTTAAATTCTTTAAGTGACTCTGAGTTTTTCATTTTTTAACCTCCTCTTGAGATTTTTTACTTTTTTTTGTATTTTCTTGGGAGGAATTTTCTAGATTTTTATCAATGGAGATAAATTTAGTTTTTACAGGAAGTTTGTATTGAGCCAGACGCATAGCTTCCTTTGCAGTTTCCTCAGTGATATCCTCACCACCCATTTCAAAAAGTATTCTTCCAGGTTTTACAACTGCGACCCAAAACTCTGGATTACCTTTACCAGAACCCATTCTGGTTTCGGCAGGTCTCATTGTTACGGGTTTATCAGGAAATATTCTTATCCAGATTTGACCACCACGTTTGATATATCTTGTCATAGCTCTTCTACTTGCTTCAATCTGACGTGCAGTTACCCAGCCACAGTCTTGAGCTTGGAGAGCATATTGACCGAATGCAATTGTATTGCCTTTTGAGGCTACTCCTCTCATTCTGCCTCTATGTTGTTTACGGAATTTAGTACGTTTTGGACTAAGCATTTTTATACCTCCTATGAATTCTCATTTGAACGATCCTCAAATTGCTGAGGTCTTCTACTAGCTTTCCTCTTAGGGCTCGCACCCACAGGGATAGTTTGTTCCTCTTTAGGGAGAACTTCACCTTTGAAAACCCAAACTTTAATGCCTAGAACACCGTAAGTTGTATTAGCTTCGCGTGTTGCATAGTCAATTTCAGCTCTCAATGTATGTAATGGAACTCTTCCTTCTCTAGTCCATTCAGTTCTTGCTATTTCAGCACCATTTAACCTTCCCCCTACTTGAATTTTAAGACCTAACACTCCAGCCCTTTGAGCCCTTTGTAAGGCCATTCTTATAGTTCTTCTAAAGGCGACTCTTTTTTCAAGTTGTTGCGCAATATACTCAGCTAGTAAAAAAGCGTCAGCATCTACGCGTTCAACTTCAACAACGTTTATTCTAACTTGCCTTGTTCTATCCCCTATAGTTTTTTGAATGCCAGATCTTAATTCTTCAATACCACTTCCTTGTCTTCCAACTATAACTCCTGGTCTTGCTGTTTTTAATTCAAGTTCCAGTTGGTCAGCTTTTCTAGCTATTAAAACATCGCTAATTCCCGCTGCTCCATATTTTTTTTGTATGAAGGTACGAATTTTAAAATCTTCTTGGAGAAGAATTGGATATGTTTTAGAAGTAGCAAACCACTTAGAGCGATGCTCTTGTGTAATTCCTAATCTTAGTCCAGAAGGATGTATTTTATGTCCCATTAGTTTTGTACCTCCGCATTAGTTTGAGTAGGAGCAGATTCAACAGAAATACTGATGTGGCAAGTCTGTTTTTTAATTGAAAAAGCTCGACCTTGAGCTCTGGGCCTATACCTTTTCATTACTGGACCACTATTAGCCCATGCAGAGGAAATAACTAGGGTAGATGGATCCATTCCAAGGTTATGTTCTGCATTGGCAACAGCAGATCTTAGAACTTTAGTAATGGGGTCTGTAGATCTGTAAGGCATAAATTCCAACATAATCAATGCATCCCTATAAGATCTACCCCTTATCTGATCCAAAACTCTTCTCACTTTAGAGGCTGATCCGCGAACATAATTCCCATGAGCAATTGCTGTTTTTGTTGTTTCAGGTGTTTTTGTCATGATTTTGCTCCTTTTTTATCTCTTATATGACCTCGGTAAGTGCGTGTAGGAGCAAATTCACCGAGTTTATGACCAATCATTTGTTCAGTAATAAATACTGGAATGTGAGTCTTGCCATTATGTACAGCGATTGTGTGACCGATCATTAAAGGTAAAATCGTAGAGGATCTTGACCAAGTTTTGATAACAGACTTGTCATTATCAGTATTTTGTTTTTCTACCTTCTTAAGCAGGCTATCTGCTATAAAAGGTCCTTTTTTTAGTGAACGTCCCATGATTATGAAATAGAAATTGAAATAATAAATGAAGTAATCAAGAGTCTCTTCCTCCTCTACTCCTCTTAGAAACACGACGGCGTCTTCGAACAACTAATTTATTACTTGGTTTGTTCTTTTTACGTGTTTTTAATCCAAGAGCTGGTTTACCCCATGGAGTAACTGGGCCTGCTCTACCAATTGGTGCTTTTCCCTCTCCTCCTCCATGTGGATGATCACATGGGTTCATTACACTACCTCTTACTTGAGGCCTTCTTCCAAGCCATCTTCTTCTTCCTGCTTTACCTAAGCTAGTATTTCTTATTTCAGAATTACCTACTTCACCAAGAGTTGCGTAGCATTCTTTTCTTACAAGTCTTACCTCAGTAGATGGAAGTTTTAAAGCAACATAATCTCCCTCTTTTGCCATAACTTGAGCACTAGCTCCTGCGGATCTAACCATTTGAGCACCCCTACCTGCATATAACTCAACACAATGAACACTAGATCCTAATGGCATAACAGAAAGTGGCATTGCATTTCCATCTTCAATTGGAACACTTTCTCCAGATATGACATTTTGTCCTACTTTTACTCCTGCTGGAGCGATAATATATCTTTTCTCTCCATCTTCGTAGAATAAAAGTGCCAGCCTTGCATTTCTATGAGGATCGTAGTGTATAGCTGCAACTTTAGCGTTGATATTTCTTTTATCTCTTCTAAAGTCGACCAATCTATATTGCCTTTTGTGACCACCTCCACGATGACGACAAGTGATAACTCCACGATTATTCCTTCCTTTAACTCTATGTTTTGAAACTATTAGTGATCTTTCAGGTTTTGCACTTGTTATTTCACTAAAGTCAGTAACTACTCTCTGCCTAGTGCCAGGTGTATAAGGTTTAAATTTACGTATTGCCATGATTAAAACTCCTTAAGATTCTGGAAATAGTTGGATTTTGTCTCCTTCAGCAAGACGTACAATTGCCTTCTTGACCTGAGAACGTTTACCGGAAAATTTCCCGACTCTTCTTGTTCTCCTAGGAGGATTCATAGTGTTAACTCCTATGACTTTAACACTGAATAAGGCTTCAATAGCTGCCTTTATTTGTGGTTTTGCCGCTCTATGATCTACTTCAAAAGTATATTGGTTAAGATCTAGTGCATTTGTAGCTTTCTCAGTAATTACTGGCTTTCGTATTACATCGGCTAAACGAGAATCAAATAATTTACTCATGATGCGTAAACCTCCTGTATTTTATCTATCGCTGATTGACCTATTACCAATTTATTGGCATTGAGAATATCAAATACATTTAATTGATCAGCGGCAATTAATTTTACTTTTTCAATATTATTAATGGATTTTTTTATAACATCAGACGGGCTATCAAGAATAACCAAAACTTTTTCAGTTTTTTGTATACCTAATCGAGCAAGACCATTGATGATGTCACTTGTTTTAGGCTGCTTTAAAGTAGATCCAAAATCTTCAACGGCCTTCATATCAGATACTCTAGACATAAGCGCAGTTCTAAGAGCTAATCTACGTTCCTTACGATTCATATCAAGATTGTAAGAACGTGGCTTCGGTCCAAAAATTATTCCGCCACCAGGTCTTAAAGGTGTCCTTATTGATCCTTGACGAGCTCTTCCTGTACCTTTTTGTTTATATGGCTTTCTACCGCCCCCACGCACTTCCGATCTTGTCAAAGTTGATGCTGTCCCTTGTCTTTTATTTGCTAGCTGCCTAAGGACTGCTCTATGTATTAAGTCTGCCGAAGAAGTTTCTTTAGCAACTGCTAAATCAAGAGAAACCTTGCCAGATTTTTTACCATCCCACTTAAGAGTTTCGAGTGTTGTCATGATTTTTCACCTCCTTTTTTGCCTACAACATTGTTTGGCTTAATATTTACAATTGAGCCAGGCTTACCTGGGACAGAACCCTTTACTATAAGCAAATTTTTCTGATCATCAATTTTTAGAACTAACAAACCTTTAGTAGTAATCTGTTTCCCTCCATATCTTCCTGCCATTCTTTTTCCAGGATAAATTCTGCCTGGAGTTGTTCCTGCTCCTGTAGATCCAGGTGCTCTATGATTTTTTGAACCATGACTCATAGGACCTCTGCTAAAACCATGTCTTTTCTGGTAACCAGCAAAACCTCTACCCATAGATTTGCCACTGATATCAACTTTTTGACCAACTTCAAAGTTGTTTACAGTTATTTGATTTCCTATTTCATAAGATGAGGTTTCTTCAACCCTATATTCTTTCAAATGCTTTAGAAGGTCTTCACCTGATTTCAATAAATGTCCCTTCTCAGGTTTACTTATATGCTTATCTTTGGACAAGCCATAACCTATCTGAACGGCAGTATAACCATCCAAGGCGGTTGTTTTCAGTTGAGTGACACGGCAAGGACCAGCCTCAATAAGAGTAACTGGCACCGAATTACCTTTGTCGTCGAAAAGTTGGGACATGCCCAATTTCTTTCCTAAAATTCCTATAGGCATAAGACTAAATTAGACTAGCTCGTAATGATTTTTAAATTATCTAAAACCTTTCAGTTATTAAGGTGAAGTTAATAAAAAAACAATTAATTTAAGGTTGAGACTTATCTGAAAAATAGATAGTTTCTCTTGGGATAAACCCACCTGACTTTTTTAACGAAACGCTAAAAATGTGAAGTTTTACAGAGGCTCGGCTAGCTTGCGAGCTTAAAAATTCACTGAGTTACAATTGTACATCATCAAGTACCATAAAATAAAATAAAATAGAAATAAAGGAAATTTTTATGCCATTACTTCTCACAGGGAAAAAGTTTCATAACGATTTAAAAACTAACAAATGTCTTGCAATCTTTGCTCCTCTTGAAGGTGGTTATGAAACTCGTCTTTTGAGGAGAATGAGGGCCAAAGGCTTTAAAACTTTTATAACTTCGGCAAGAGGGCTTGGAGATCCAGAAGTTTTCTTGCTCAAATTGCATGGCGTTAGACCACCTCACCTTGGTCATCAAAGCGTAGGAAGAAATGGAGCACTCGGGGAAGTTCAACAAGTAATCCCACAAGCTTCTGAGTTATTTAATGAAAATGATAAAAATAAATTACTTTGGTTATTAGAAGGTCAAGTATTATCTCAATCTGAATTAGAGAGCTTAATAGAGATTTGCACTAACGATAATAAACTAACAATAGTTGTTGAAATGGGGGGTTCAAGAAAACTTGAATGGAAACCATTAAGTAATTATATTTTGGATGAATTTGAAAGTTAAATTGTTTGATTAAAACCAAGAATAAAAAAGATAAATGGATTAAGTTAATTTGTGGTGCCAGTAATGAAGATATTGTTGCCATAGAAGATTTATGTGCAATTTATACTGCTGCTGGTGTCGACTACATAGATGTTGCAGCAGAAGAATCTATAGTTTATGCAGCAAAAAAAGGAATCGATTGGGCAAAAAAAGTCTTTAAAAACTCCCCTGGATTAATGATAAGTATTTGTGATGGTAATGATATCCACTTTCGTAAAGCAAAATTTGATCCTTCAAGATGTCCCCCTAGTTGTCCAAGACCATGCGAAAAAGTATGCCCCACCTTTGCAATTGATAATTTCGGAATTAAAGAAAGTAAATGTTATGGATGTGGAAGATGTTTAAATAGTTGTCCTCTAAATCTAATAAGTGAATATGAATATAATTTGTCAAAAAATGATTTAGCATCAACACTTCAAAAAATAAAGCCTAATGCAGTAGAAATTCATACAGAAATCAATCGCCTAGATTCTTTTACAAAAGTTGTAAGTATCCTTAAAAGTTCTGGAATGAAATTAGACAAGATATCTATTAGTTGTGGATTAAATCAATCTTTCAAAAAAGCCCAAGAGCCCGAAGATCTTTTGAAAGCTCTTTGGGAAAGATATGAAATTCTTAAAAAACTTGATATTCCCCTTATTTGGCAACTAGATGGAAGGCCAATGTCTGGAGATCTTGCTCCTACAACAAGTAGAGATGCTGTTAAGTTGTTTGAAAAAATCGGTTCAGATCTTCCACCAGGATTAATTCAATTAGCAGGAGGAACAAATGAAAAAACTCATGAATTGTTGAATTCAAACAATCTCCCAGATGGAATAGCATTTGGAAGTGCTGCAAGAAAAATTATGCAGCCCCTTATTGAATTTGCTCACAAAAATAACAAAAAACTCTATGAGTATCCTGAAATAATGGGTTTGGCGATCAAAAAAGCTCAGAAATTTCTAGAGCCATGGAAATCGAGCTCATTCAAATAATTTTTTATTTTTCAAAACTAGCGCTATTTTTATAAAAAATTTGTATTTTTTGGATAGAAAAAAATCTTCTCATGTATTAAAATGGTAATTCAATGGGCCGTCGCCAAGTGGTAAGGCATCGGGTTTTGGTCTCGACATTCCTAGGTTCGAATCCTAGCGGCCCAGTTCTAATATTCAATTGGTGTCTTCTCAAAAAATTTTTCTATTTGATTTTGATGGAGTAATAGTTGATGGAATGCAAGAATATTGGCATAGCTCCCTGCTGGCCTGTGAAAGATATTTAAATTCACCCAACATCACTATTGATCAAAAACTTTATCAAGGAGTACCAAATTCTTTCAAAGAAATTAGGCCTTGGGTTAAATATGGTTGGGAAATGATTCTAATTGTTCACGAAATTATAAAAACAGAAAATCCATTAAAAAGTGAAAATAAAGATGATTTCATTAATAATTATCATCAAAATTGCCAGAGGATATTAAATGAAAATTCCTGGATAGCAGAAGATATACAAAAAATGTTAGATAAGTCTCGCAAGTACCAAATTGATAAAGATTTTAAATCGTGGGTAAATTTACATAAACCTTTTTTTGAAATTATAAATTTTATGAAAGAATTAAGCAAAAGAGGAATAAAAACTGGAGTCATAACAACTAAAGGTAAAATATTTGCAGAAAAGATTCTTAAACAATTAAAGATTTTTCCAGAATTTATTTTTGGTTATGAATCAGGAACAAAAATCAAAATAGCTGAAAAACTTACACAAACTTATGAAATTTTAGGCTTTATAGAAGATAGAAAAAAAACTCTAATCGATATTAAACAAAATTCAGAAACTTCTCACATTCCATGCTTCCTAGCTGATTGGGGATATTTGAAAGAATCAGATAAAAATAAGTTAAGTAATGAAATCAAATTATTAAAATTAGGAAACCTTGGAGAATTAGTTGCAATTTAAAGATAATCAGCTAGAGTACAGATGTACTATAGTTTGTATTTATGAAGTTTGGTTTAAATAATAATTTCCAAATTTAAAATAATTACAAGAACTTTAACCGATAAATCAAACAATGAGCCTTGAAGAAAAGAAAAAAACTGAATCAAAAGAAAAAGACAAGGCATTAAGTCTTGTCTTAGGTCAAATAGAAAGAAATTTTGGACGAGGTTCAATAATGAGACTTGGTGACGCCTCAAGAATGAAAGTAGAAACAATATCTACTGGAGCGCTCACCTTAGATTTAGCATTAGGAGGAGGCTATCCAAAAGGAAGAGTAGTAGAAGTTTACGGACCAGAAAGTTCAGGAAAAACTACATTAACGCTTCACGCGATTGCGGAAGTCCAAAAAAATGGAGGAGTAGCTGCATTTGTAGATGCTGAGCATGCACTCGATCCAGTTTATGCGGCCTCTTTAGGTGTTGATGTTGAAAATTTGTTAGTTTCACAGCCAGATACTGGTGAAATGGCTCTAGAAATAGTTGACCAACTTATAAGATCGAGTGCGGTAGATCTTGTAGTTGTTGACTCGGTCGCAGCACTAACCCCAAGAGCCGAGATAGAAGGAGAGATGGGAGATCACGTAATTGGAAGCCAAGCAAGGCTAATGAGCCAAGCAATGAGGAAAATAACAGGAAATATTGGCAAATCTGGATGTACGGTAATATTCCTGAATCAATTACGCCTAAAAATTGGCGTTACATACGGCAATCCAGAAACAACCACAGGAGGTAATGCATTAAAATTTTACGCCTCAGTAAGACTTGATATCAGAAGAATTCAAACTCTTAAAAGAGGTACTGAGGAATATGGCATAAGAGCAAAAGTGAAAGTAGCAAAAAACAAAGTTGCACCACCATTTAGAATTGCAGAATTTGATATTCTCTTTGGGAAAGGTATTAGTACAACAGGATGCTTATTAGATTTAGCAGAAGAGACTAATATCATCATAAGGAGAGGTGCTTGGTATAGTTATGAAGGAGAAAATATTGGACAAGGAAGAGATAATACAATTATTTGGCTTGATCAAAACTTAGAAATCAGGAATAAAGTAGAATCTATGGTTAAAGAGAAATTAACAGAAGGAACTGAAGTCAGTTCTAATTCAATGAAAGCATTAAATAGCAATCCTGCTAATACAATCGCTGTTAATGATATAAAAACAGTAGCTTAGATTTATAAAGAATCAGCTAAAGTCCACCACCCAGCAGCAGGGCCTATAAATCTCACTACAATCCATAAGATTACTAACCCTCCGATTCCAAACCAACTGGCCTTAATACTTAATTTAATTAGGTTATCTCTTTGATTGATTGTAAAGGGAAGCCATTCAAATAATCTTGGAGACTCATCAATTTTAGTTTTAGTATTATTTTTTTTTGGAGGTAAACCAAGTGTTTTACGTCTTTTTGCTTCTCCCATATTTCTTTAGTTATTTACAAAATCATAACCTAATCAAAAGGTAGCATATAGTTAATTTGTTTTGAGGGTTGAATGTTTTGCAAAAGTAATCTTCCCCAGTTTCTTTTATTTGCCCTTCCATCTAGGATTATTAACTTACCTGAATTTCTTCTTAAAGGAGAAATAGATCTTTCAAGTTTAATTCTAGCTTGAGGAAGAAAGAAGTCTCTAAACCAATCTTGAGAAAGCTTCTTTTTATGAGAGACAGTAATTGCATTAATGGGTTCCGACATATTCGGAATCGGAAGTAAAGGAATGATAATTTGTTCTGGAATTTGAATTAAATAAGAATTCATAATCCACCAGTCAAAACTAGAGCAAAGGATTTCATTTCTACCTGAGGGAATTGTCTCTAGCAATACTCTCTTCCCGTAAGTAGAAGCTAATTCTGTCGCAAGATTAGTTTTTAAATCAATATCATCAGACAGCACTAAAGTTAAACCCTTTCTAAAAAGTATTAACTTTTTGCATTTGTCCAAGATTGAATTGGTAAAAAGAGGATTATTAGGAAGCAACTGTTTAGAGGGTATATATAAAGAAATCTTTTTCTCTTCAAAATTACTCTTAAAATTAATAACCAAGTCAATATCTAAACTATGCTTTTTAAAATACATTTGGAGAAAATTATCTTTTCTAAATGCTGATAAAAAAACAAATTTATTATTTGAAAAAAATTCCTTAATTTGAAAAAGTTCATCTATTGGCTGTAAATACAAATTCCAATCTAAATTTTTATCATTTAACTTTACCCAGCATGCCCAACCTTGAGATAATGCTTTGTTGACGCTTAAAAATTTATCAGAAAAAAAAG
>CACBBI010000002.1 GCA_902537445.1 uncultured Prochlorococcus sp. | reverse complement strand
TTTGACATTAGAGGGATCATTAGAGCGAGAAATAGATCTTTTTAACAAAACTGTTTTTAATGGTTATGATTCACTCCTTTCGGAAGCCGAAATAAAGGGTATATTCTTGGATTCCACATTAGTTAAGCAAGCAAGTGAAGGTCAGAAAGTTTTAATTGTTCTTGATCAGACAACTTTTTATGGAGAATCTGGCGGGCAAGTTGGTGATATTGGAACAATATTTTCAAAAGATGTAGAGGTCTTGGTTGATAATGTTATGCGAAAGAAAAATGTTTTTTTACATTATGGAACCATCAAAAAAGGAATATTAACTATTGGACAAAAAGTAAAGACTAATGTTAGCTCCTCTAATAGAGCTAAGGCTGCTGCAAATCATACAGCTACTCATTTATTACAATCTGCACTTAAATCAGTTGTGAATGAAAGCGTTGGACAAAAAGGTTCATTAGTAGCCTTTAATAAATTACGATTTGACTTTAATTCCTCTAATCCTATTTCTAAAGATCAAATTTCTAAGATTGAGAATCTAGTTAACTCTTGGATTATAGAAAATCATGCCCTAGAAATAAAAAATATGTCTAAGAGTGAGGCTCTTAAAAAGGGCGCAGTCGCCATGTTTGGAGAAAAATATGATAATGAAGTGCGAGTTGTTAATGTACCAGGAGTTTCAATGGAACTTTGTGGAGGCACACATGTTAAAACTACATCCGAATTAGGTTCTTTCAAAATAATTAGTGAGGAAGGAATCTCAGCTGGAGTCAGAAGAATCGAAGCATTATCAGGCCAATCAGCATTAGACTACTTCAGTGATAGGAATTCTTTAGTAAATCAACTAATTGATTTGTTAAAAGCAAATCCTAATCAACTTTGTGAAAGGGTTAAAAATTTGCAAGCAGAGCTTATTAATAAGAATAAAGAGATACAAAAAATGAAAGATGAAATTGCATATTTTAAATACTCTTCTATAAAATCATCCGCAGAAATAGTAAATTCTTTTTCAATTTTGGTAAATCAGATTGATGGATTAGATGGGAATTCTTTGCAATCTGCAGCACTTAATTTAACTTCTCATTTAGGAAATAAAGCAATAGTGATTCTTGGGGGAATTCCAAATCCAGAAAATAGAAAGTTGTTATTTGTAGTTTCTTTAGGTGATGATGCAGTAAAAATAGGATTGCATGCAGGTAAATTAATTAATGAGATTGCAAGAATTTGTTCGGGAGGAGGAGGAGGAAAGCCTAACTTTGCTCAAGCAGGTGCTAAAGATATTGATAAGTTAAGTGATGCTCTAGATTATGCTAAAAATTATTTGCAAAAAAAATTAGATAGTCATTCTGATAAATAACTACTCTTTCTGAGACTAATTTCGATTTGATCCATTAATTTCCTTGCTTCTTCAATAGTTAATTTTTTTTTATCAATTGCTGATTCAGTATTAATTCTTATAGATTCAACCAAAGAAGCTGAACTGTAATCTAATAATTGCAAAATTTCAGATTTACTTTCCTCTTTAATAATATTTTTGACTTTATATGAATTATCTTGATTTATATCTATATGAACAACGTTTGTACTGCCAAATAAATTGTGCAAGTTTCCTAATGCTTCTTGATAGGCTCCAGTCATAAAAATTCCAATTAGATAATCTTTATCTTCCTCTGGCTTATGTAAATTTAGTAATGATTTAATTTTTCCATCATCAATAAAATTATTTAGTTTCCCATCTGAATCACAAGTTAAATCTGCAAAGTTGCCTTTGCAGAAAGGCTCCTCTAAGTGCCTATGTATTGGTACTACTGGAAAAATCTGATTGATTGCCCAGCTATCGGGAATAGATTTAAAGATAGATAAATTTGCATAATAAGTTGATGCAAGAGTTTCTGTAATTTCAGATAAATCAGGGTGATTGATTTCATCATTATTCAGGTTATTAGAAATTTCTTTTGCGCAAGCCCAAGTAAGTTCTTCTGCATAAGCTCTTTCTTCCAAACTTAAAAATCCTAACCTAAAAGCGACTAAGCAATCTTCTTTAAACTTTTTTGCATCATTCCAAAGTTCAATTATTTGAGATAAATTAATTTTTTTATTTTTAAGTTTTTTTAATTCATTGAAAGTTTCAAGTAAATTTGAAATTATTAATTGTTGATTTTTTTTATCAAAAATTTGTAGTTTGGAACTGACATGGCTTGTTCCTAAGACATTAAAAATTAAAACTGAACAATGACTAATTATTGCTCTTCCACTTTCTGAGATTATGATTGGATGCTTGATATTATTTAATTCACATGAATCCTTAATAGTTGCAATTACATCGTTAGCATAATTTTGAAGAGAATAATTTGTAGAGGTATTGGAGGAGGTTTTAGTTCCATCAAAATCTATTCCTAATCCTCCCCCAACGTCGATATATTGCATTGGGGCTCCTAGTTTGCATAGTTCAACATATATTTGACTCGCTTCTTGTAATGCGTCTTTGATCACAGCAATATCACTTATTTGACTGCCTATATGAAAATGGAGCAATTTCATTTCGTTGATAAGATTTGCTTCTTTTAGTTCTTTTATTGTCAACATAATTTCTGGGATTGATAATCCAAATTTGGAATTGTCTCCAATAGATTTTCCCCACCTACCACTACTTTTACTTGATAACTTTGCTCTAATTCCTATTAATGGAGTCGCGTTAAGTTCTTGAACTGCTTGAATTATTCTTTTTACCTCATCTCTTTGTTCAATAACTATTATTGGATTTTTGCCGAGTTTTCTGGCCAAAGTAGCAATCTCAATATATTTTTTATCTTTATATCCGTTGCATATTAATAATGAATTTTGGTTTTCAAGAAGTGCAAGGCCAATTAATAGTTCTGATTTACTTCCTACTTCTAAACCAAAATTCCATTGGCTACCAAACTCTATTATCTTTTCTAGGACATTTTTCTGTTGATTACATTTGACAGGAAAAACGCCTTGATAAATATTCTTATATTTATAGGTTTTTATTGCTTTTAAAAAAGAGTCATGTAATGCATTTATTCGATCTTTCAAGATATCATTAAATCTTATGATTAATGGAGGATTTATTTCTCTACTCTTAAGTTCTTTAGCAAGCTTAAAAAGATCAATTTTATTTTCAGATTTTATATCTTTAGTTACTGATATATTTCCTTTGGAATTTATAGAAAAATATTTATCTCCCCATTTGTCTATGTTATAAGTCGAAATACTATCTTTAATAGTCCAAATATTCTTTAATTTTTTCGGCTCAAAATTGGTCAATTTATGTCTCAGTGATTAATAAATGTTTTTGAAAATAACTCAAAACAATATCTTTTATTTTAATGATTACTTGCCAAGTTACCACCCAAAAGTTGAATATACAGAGAGTGATTATTAACTAAATGACCAAAGAGAGAACCTTTATTGCAATTAAACCGGATGGAGTTCAAAGAGGATATGTTTCTGAGATTATTGGCAGATTTGAAAAAAAAGGGTTTAAATTGGTTGGTTTAAAGCAATTAATTCCTTCAAAAGAACTTGCTCAAAATCATTATGGAGTACATAGAGAAAGACCCTTTTTTGGTGATTTAGTAGACTTTATTTCAAGTGGCCCTGTTGTAGCAATGGTGTGGGAGGGCGAAGGAGTTATTTTGAGTGCTAGAAAACTAATAGGTGCAACAAAACCTCTGGAAGCAGAGCCTGGAACAATTAGAGGTGATTTAGCTATTGATATTGGGAGGAATATTATTCATGGTTCTGATGGAGAAGATACAGCAAAATTTGAAATTGATCTATGGTTTAACGAAGACGAATTATGTGAGTGGGACACTTCTGATTCGAAATGGCGATTTGAAAATTAAAATTTAAATCGCAAATCTATCTAAACTAAATTTTTTTAAAAAGCTTTTTTCTATTTCTTTTAGATTTTTATTTTGAACTATTTTCAAAAGAAGATCACTTGTTATTGCAGAAAATAAAACTCCATTTCTGTAATGTCCTGTAGCTATAAAAAGATTTTCAACTTTTGATTTTCCAATTATTGGTTTTAGATCTGGTGTGCAAGGTCTAAATCCCCACCAATGTTCCATTTGTGGCCAATTAATAGCTTCTGGCAATAAGGAGCGAATGCCTTCTTGCAGTTGTTTTATTCCATTAGGAGTATTGCCTTTATTAAATTTTGAATCTTTTTCAACTGTAGCTCCAACTATAATAAGTCCATCATCACGGGGAACTAGATAAGTTTTTGGACCAAAAATAACCCTTTTCAAAAAATTTGTTGGACCTTGTATTGATAGCATTTGTCCCTTTACAGGAAAGACTGGAATCTTATTAAAAATTTTTTTACTCCAAGCACCGCTGCATATAATTGCTTTTTCGCAGTTAATTTTTTTTATTTCCCCAGTGGCACATAAAACTGTTGCGCCTGTAATTTTGTTTTTTTCGAATGTCAAATCCTCTACTTCTGATCCCTCTTGAAATTCGACTCCATGTAAGGAGCATGCTCTCTCAAGAGCACGCATTAGTCTTCTTCGGTTATCTATTTGACCATCTTGTTCAAAAAGTAAACCATGTTTCCAAATAGAATTCATTCCATTAATTTCTGTTTGAAGATCTTTGTGATTTAAATATTTTCCATATGCATAAGTGGGAAACTCTTCAAGATCTTCTTTGTTTTTAAAAGGAACTACTATTCCACATTTTTTTAAACCGCATTTAATATTACTATCTTGTTCAATACTTTTTATCCACTTTGGAATTATATTTTGACTTTCTTGGCCAAATTTTAGTAATTCATCTTCGAGTCCTTCGGCATGAGTAGCTAACATTCCTGCAGCAACAAATCCTGCTGATTCATTTCTGTTTTTGCTTAAAACTAAAACTTTGAAGTTATTTCTAGAAAATTCATAAGCAATAGATAAACCTAAAAGTCCACCGCCAATTATTAATATTGAATTTTTGGTTTCTTGTGCCATTTAAAAATTAATATTTTTATTTGTGTTTTGGTCCTCTTTTCCTTTATATCCAATAATATTAATAAAGAGACTTTTAATAATGAACAATTTGGAATCTTGGGAAGCTGTGATTGGTTTGGAAACTCATGTACAGCTTAATACGAAAAGTAAAATATTCACATCTGCGTCAACAGCTTTTGGTGATGCACCTAATACGCATATAGATCCTGTAGTTTGTGGGTTGCCAGGAACTCTTCCAGTTCTGAATGAGACTGTTCTTGAGTATGCTGTAAAAACTTCGTTAGCATTAAATTTAAACGTCGCAGAACATTGTAAATTTGATAGAAAACAATATTTTTATCCTGATCTGCCGAAAAATTATCAAATTTCACAATTTGATGAGCCACTAGCTGAAAATGGTTGGTTAGAAGTTGAAATAATTGAAAAGGACAAAGAACCTTATATCAAAAAAATTGGTATAGAAAGGCTACATATGGAAGAAGACGCTGGAAAGCTAGTCCATTCGGGAAGTGATAGATTAGCTGGCTCCAAGTATTCTTTAGTTGATTATAATCGTGCCGGAATAGCACTTTGTGAGATTGTAAGTAAACCAGATATTAGATCAGGTAAAGAGGCATCTGAATATGCTTCAGAGATTAGAAGAACAGTTAGATATTTAGGGGTATCTGACGGAAATATGCAAGAGGGTTCATTACGCTGCGATGTCAATATTTCAGTTAGAAAAGGACCTAATGCTCCTTTTGGAACCAAAGTGGAAATAAAAAATATGAATTCATTTTCTGCAATTCAAAAGGCTTGTGATTATGAAATAGCCAGACAAATAGAAGTTTATGAAAATGGAGGAAAAATTTTCCAAGAAACAAGGTTATGGGATGAATCTAAGCAATTAACAAAAAGTATGAGATTAAAAGAAGGTAGCAGTGACTATAGATATTTTCCTGATCCTGACTTAGGTCCAATTGAAATAACAAAAGCCCAACAAGAAATATGGTTTAAAGAACTACCAGAATTACCTCCAAAGAAAAGAAGTAAATACGTAAGTCAATTTGGGTTGTCTGCATATGATGCAAGGGTAATTTCTGATGAAATAAGCATGGCAAACTTTTTTGAAGAAACAGTAGCAAATGGTGCCGAGGCCAAACTAGCTTCAAATTGGGTAACAAGTGATATTGTGGGCTATTTAAAATCAAACAAACTAAGTTTTAGTGAATTAAAGCTTAGTCCTGAAAATCTTGCTGAAATGATTAACATGATTTCAAAAAATATAATTAGTGGAAAAATTGCAAAAGAAATTTTACCTGAACTTATTCAAAAAAATATTTCTCCGAAAAAATTAGTTGAAGAAAAAGGGTTGGCAATGATATCTGATTCTTCAAGTATTTTACCAATAATTGATGAACTTATTAATGAACATCCAAATGAAGTTCAAGCATTTAAAAATGGCAAAACTAAGTTACTTGGTTTTTTTGTTGGTCAACTTATGAAAAGAACAAAAGGAAAAGCTGACCCTAAACTTGCAAATAAACTTCTTATGGAAAAATTAAATAGCTAAAGTTTAAAGAAGCTCTTTTATCGTATTGATCCATTTATTTTGATCATCCGAATTCTCTAAAATAATATCTGAGAATTTTCTTTTTTCTTCAAAACTTAATTGAAAATTTATCAATTCATATGCTTCTTTTTCGCTAATTTTATCTCTTGTGATAAGTCTGTTTTTTTGTAATTCTTTAGGACATTTAACTAACCATATTTCAGTGCAAATATCTTCAAATTTTGCTTCAAACAATAATGGAATAACCAATACAATAGTTTCATTATTTCTGTATTGACTGCATTCTTCTATCATTTTTTCTTTAATTAAGGGGTGAAGTAGTTTTTCAATCCATTCCTTGCTTGCTGAATGTTTAAAAATAATGTTCCTTAAAAGTTTTCTGTTTATTTCCCTTTCTGAATTGCTTTTATTATCAATAATTTTATTTCCAAAATAATCTAAAATTTTCTTATATCCATATGTGTTTGGTTTGATTAATTCTCTTGAAAAATGATCTGCATCTAATATTGGTATGTTTTTATGTTTTCTTATGTAATTAGTTATAGTTGTCTTCCCACTTGCAATACCTCCTGTTAAACCAATCCTTCTTTGGTTGTTTTTTAATTTTTGAAGACTATCCATATAATTAATAATAATCTAATTACTTAGTTTCTTTAGTATTAAAGAGTAGTTAGTATGAATTAAAATACCAAAAAATTTGAGCCAGTTAGATTCCAATTGGTCGTTTATTGATGACAGTAAGGTAACACCCAAGGGGTTTGTTTTTGCCGGGATATCTGCAGGTTTAAAAGCTTCTAACAAAAAAGATCTAGCATTAATACTTGCACCAGAAGGAAGTATTTTTAGTGGGATGTTTACCCAATCAATAGTTCGAGCTTCTTGTGTGGACATTTGTGAGGAAAGGATTAACACAACTTCAGGTTTTGTAAGAGCAATATTAATTAATTCTGGTCAAGCAAATGCATGTACAGGAGATCTTGGCATTCAACATTTTAAAATTGCTACAGGAAAGATTGCGGAACTTTTAGGAATAAAAGAAGAAGAAGTTTTAATGTGCTCAACTGGTGTAATTGGTGTTCCAATACAAATAAATGATTTAGTAAAAAATTTACCGAATTTAGTCAGTGATTTAAAGAGTAATAATTTTGAAAATGCAGCAGAAGCAATTTTAACTACTGATTTGACTTTGAAAAAAGTGTCAATAGAGACGATTATTCAAGGTAGAAAAATAAAAATAGCAGGATTTGCAAAAGGTTCAGGAATGATTTACCCCAACATGGCTACAATGCTTGCTTTTCTAACCTGTGATGCGGGTATTCAAAAAGAAGAATGGGACAAAATGATTGCTATTGCGGTTCAAAAATCTTTTAATGCAATATCAGTTGATGGAGAGACAAGCACAAATGATTCTTTTGTTGGAATAAATGCAGGAGAGAAAATTGAAAAAAGGTTTTTTCCAATTATCCAACAAGGGATTGATATTGTATGTCAGAACTTGGCAAAAAATATTGCAAGGGATGGAGAGGGAGCAAATTGTTTATTAGAAGTTTTGGTTCAAGGAGCAAAAAATACAAATGATGCAATTATGCTCGCGAAATCTATTTGTAATTCTGCCTTAGTAAAAACTGCGATACATGGTTGTGATCCTAATTGGGGACGAATCATTTCTGCTGCAGGTAATTCTGGAGTTAAATTTAATTTAAATGACGTTGACTTGTATATAGGAAACGCTCAGATTTTGGAAAACGGCAAGTTAAATAAATATGATCCACAAAAAGTCAGAGACTACATTAGGTCCAGAATGAAAGGTAGATATTTAGTAGATGATATTGTAAAAATTATGATTAATCTAAATTCTGGCGAATCGAAAGGCACAGCTTGGGGGTGCGATCTTTCTAAAAAATATGTTGAAATAAATAGCGAATATACTACTTAAGTTTTAGTAAATCTAATGGTAGATATTCATTCATATAGAGAAACAGTATTGTTAAAGTTCCAATTACAGAGCCTATAAAACCTCCAAAAAAATTAACTAATAATCCAGATTGTTTAATTATTGCTTCTTCGTTTTTTTCTTCTTCAAAATTAGGAGAATCAACTACTTTTAAGCGCTTATTGGTTGTTGGTTCTTTAAGTTGTTGGTTTCGGATGAGGGCTTCGAAATCAGGCATGGAATTTGTGAGGCAATTGAACAATAAGCAGACCAGCCCGTCATTCGACGAGGATCTGATCTACCTAAATCGTCTACAGCTTCAAATACAGCATTACCAGAGGCTTCTGCTTTATCAAATGCTGAAAGTAAGGGTATAAATTTATCAAAAACATATAAACCAAAATTTTCTAGAGCTGCTTTGGCTTGTTGCGCAGCTTTTTGCTGTCTAAAATCAACTTTTACTATTACTACTGCATGGTTAACTTTTAAGTTACTTAATAAATTAGCTAGTTCAACAGTTAATTCCACTGATCTTGCTTTTGCAGTTGTAGGTAAGATAACTAAATCTGAACCATAAGCCAAGTGTTTAAGTTCTTCTTGATCACTGCTAGCCTGACCATCAGTTATTACAATTTCTGATGATCTTGATGCTTTAGCAGCTGAACTCACGGGGAAAACTGGAAATGGAAGATTTCCTCTTGATGCGTATGCTAATGCAGATCTATTCTTGTCGGCATCAACTATGCAAACTTTTTTACCTTCAGAATTCCAAACACTAGCAAGGTGAATACTTGTGCAGGTCTTGGCCACACCCCCTTTTTGTCCGCAAACGGTAATGAACAATTTTTTATTTTTATTTCTCTTACTTTGGAGAATAATTTCTTAATGTCAAGAGATATCGATTTTTAATGCTTTAAAACTTATTGTTTGAAATATTTTAAAGAGGTTAATATTTTTAGATAACCTTATAAAGTTCTTTATTTAAATATGTTAATGAAGAAAAGAATTGGATTAGGTACTTGGTCTTGGGGAAATAAGCTTTTTTGGAATTACCAATCTACAAATGACGATGATTTACGTGAGACATTTAATGAAGCTTTACGAAGAGGTTTTGATCTAATTGATACTGCAGATTCTTACGGTACTGGTAATCTTCAGGGTAGAAGTGAATTCTTGATAGGCAAATTTTTACTAAATACTTCTTCAGCAAAGAAAAAAAGAATTCAAGTAGCAACTAAACTTGCACCTTATCCCTGGAGAATCGGTGACACTGGTTTTAATAAACCTTTTTTGAAAAGTTTAGAAAGACTTAATAACAAGTTAGATATAGTGCAATTACATTGGTCAACTGCAAAATACAATCCTTGGCAGGAATTAGGCTTTTTGAATAATCTTTGCGATTTAAAAGATCAAGGCTTTGATTTTAAAATCGGCTTATCTAATATAGGCCCTAAAAGATTGACGAAATTAATTAATTTTTTGGCAAAAAGAAATCAGATCATAAAAAGTGTTCAAATACAGTTTTCTTTGCTTGCTCCCGATTTAGGAAAACAATATCAGGTAAAAAAAATTTGCGAAGAAAATAATATTGATTTCTTTGCTTATAGTCCGCTGTCTTTTGGAATACTTTGTATTGATCCAGATAAAGATGAAAATAAAGAAAAAAGTTTTATTCGTAATGCTTTATTTGAAAACTACAAAAAAACCAACATATGAATTGCGGAGGTGTCTAAAAAGAATTGCGCATCAAAGATCAGTTTCCCAAGCGCAAGTAGCAATTAATTGGTGTTGTTATCAAGGAACTATTCCACTCGTTGGAATGCGAAAAAAATCTCAAGTTATAGATGTATCGAATGTATTTAATTGGAATTTAAATAATAATGAATTTAAAATACTTCAGGAAGTTTCAAAAAATTGTTTAAAAAAAATGCCTAAAAATCCTTTTTCTAGTATTTAATTAAATTTTTAGGAAGATGGGTTCTTATTTTTTTTTATTTGACAACTACTATTCCATAGTTCAGATGGAAATTTTTCACCAGTGAATCTAATAACTTTAGGTTTGAGATTTATTATCAAGTCATTTAGTTTTTTACTAGGTTCCATTTCGCAAGATTGCATTTTTAATAAGATAAATTAATTTAAAACTTATCTTCTCAGTATTTATACTTAAAAAATTAAAATAATTCTTTTTAATACAAGCAATTGCAGCAATATTTACACACTAATAAATTATCTACTACAACTTATTAGTTATTTAAAAAAGTGGAGTCCTTCCAGACTCCTCGTATCATTTGGTTGATAAGGCTGATATGACCCCATCTCCTTAAGGATCAAGCAGCAACTGGTGCTGTTTGACGGGAGAAACTAACGATTTTGTTAGCATTTGTGTTTTTGCTCTAACCGAGCCGGCTTCAGTCACCTTCCTTATGCCCCGTCGAAACCATTACAACCCCAAATAGTGGAGTTGAGCGGAATCGAACCGCTGTCCGAAACATCGGTTGAGATCACCTAGTCCAATTGGACATTTATATTCTGACAGGCAAAATGGTTATTGAATAGTTTTTTTATTAAGTTTTATCGTATATGAATATAGTGGCATCAGCTCCAGAGGGACTTGAGAAATCTTTAGCTGAAGAAATTTCAAATCTAGGCGGCTTTAATATTAATACTTATAAAAGATTTATTAATTTTGAATGTGATTTTGAAACTTTTTATAGAGTTCATTTCTATTCCAGATTAGCTTTTCGTTTTTATAGAGAAATTGCAAGTTTTAATTGCTATGACAAGCAATCTTTATATGAGGGGGTTAGAGATTCATTTGATTGGTTAAATTGGTTGCACTTTGATAAAACGTTTAATGTTCAAGTAACAGGGAGAACATCATCTTTAAGTCATACTCATTTCACTGCTCTTGAAGTAAAAAATTCTATTACTGATTTGCAACAGGCATTTTGGGATAAAAGATCAAATATTTCTCTAGATAATCCTGATTTTATAATTCATCTGCATTTAAATAATAATAAAGCAATTCTCAGTCTTCAAAGCAGCGTAGAAAGCTTACACAAAAGAGGCTATAGACCAGCAATTGGAAATGCTCCATTAAAAGAAAATTTAGCTTCTGGATTGATAAATATAACTCAATGGAATGGCAAAGTCCCATTAATAGATTTTATGTGTGGCTCAGGCACTTTTTTAATTGAGGCAGTAAACCAATTCCTTGGAGTCCCCATAAATATTGATCAAGTATATCTTTTTGAGAATTGGTTGGACTTTAGGAAAGATATTTATCTTAATGAAAAAAATAAGGCAAAAAATAAAATTATAAATTATGAAAAATTACCAACAATAATAGGCTGTGAAATTAATAAAAAGGTTTTTGAGCAGGCGAATGTAAACATATCATTAGCAGGACTTGAAAATTATATTGAACTTATAAATAATGACTTTTTAGCTCTTAAATTAAGTTGCACACCTGGGATCATCATATGTAATCCTCCATATGGCAAAAAATTGGGCGATGAAAATGAATTGATTTGTTTATATGAACAAATTGGAATCTTCCTAAAGAATAATTTTTCAGGTTGGGAATTTTGGCTGTTAAGTGGAAATCCAAAACTAACAAAATATTTGAAAATGAAATCTTCTTTGAAAATTCCTGTTAGTAATGGGGGGATAGATTGTAGATGGATAAAGTATTTAATTAGGTAAATTATTTTTTGCCTAAAACGGCCTTTGTTGTTTTGCCTAAACCCTCTAATGTTTGAGGAAGATATGGTCCTTTCGCTAATTTTCCTCCTAGCTTCAAACTTAAGCCTGCAAGAAATAAATCGATAAATATTACTAGCAATAAATTATATTCAATATTCCAGTTATTATAATTTTTTAGAAAAAGATAAAAAATAATATGGATGCAAACTAGTACTAATAATAGCAATGTGCTTCCAATTGCTAGAAATATTCCACCACTAATTAATCTTCTTTTTTCTCTATCAACTTCTTGAAGAGCTATTCTGACGTGCAAATCCATCACTGAACTTGCGATAGCCGAAATTCTAGAAGCTGTATTTGCAAAGTTTTTATTTTTTGGTTTTTCCATATTATTTTCTGCCGCTGTTTAGGAGAGTTCCTACTAGTAAACCAATACCAGCTGCAATAGCAATAGATAATAGTGGTTTTTTTCTTATTGGACTTTCTATTTTGGGTCTTAGTGTATTGTTCAGTTCTTCTAATAATTCTTCTAATTGACTTTCTATAGGTTCAATTTTTTCTGATATTTCCCAATTGTTTTCTCTTATTGAATCAATGATTTCAAATAGTTGGCTTTTTATTCCAATTGCTGAGGTTCCACTATGGCTAGCTATTACTTCAACTAAGTCATCAATACTCCCTTTTGTGGCTTCAAGGGTTTGTTGTGCAATGTTAGGCCATTTTTCTTTTATTAAAGGTATTAAACTATCAATTTTTTCAAGTAACCATTTTTCCGAGATAACTTCTTTTTCAGGAAGATCATAGTTATCTTTTTTTTCTTCTACTTCTTTGGGAGGATGGTAAGTCTCCATTATTAAAACTTATTTATTTTAAGATTAGACCCTATTTTCTTAATTTGGAACCCTTATCTAAAGAATTGTGCGATTTATATAGAATGTAAACATATAAAAGTTTATTTACATTTTACTTATCTACTCTGTTCTGTAAGAAGGTTTTGTTAAGCTATTACTGAATTTATTAAAATGAGTTTAAATTTCATCATGGATATTACATTTGCATCATTAATTTTTGCATCTCGCACAATCCCCACAGATTTTGGATTAGTAGCTGCAGCTATCGCTGGAGCTGGAAGTTTGCTATTCATTGCTTTAAGATTTGTTCCTGATGCAAGTAATTAAATTACAGGAGCCCTCTATAAGAAAATATATCTTTATCTAAACTTTGTTTTGAAAATAGACTCGATTTATTTATCAACTAGATAATGAATAAATGGGTTTTGCTTGAACATAAAGTCTATTTTGCTAACTCTATAGATATTCATTATGATTTTCTTGTTGAAAATGGCATAGATTGTTTAACTTGGAAATTTTTAAAATTACCTTTATTAAATCAAGCTTCTATAGAAATTTATAAGCAGCCAAATCATAGACTTGTATGGCTATCCAGGATAGAACATGAACTTTCTGATAATAGAGGGTTTGTAAAAAGAATTGACCATGGAATATTTAAAAACGTTTCTGACAAATTTGACTCTGAATATTATCGATTCATTTTGGATGGTGAACTTCTTTATGGTTTGTTTGAAATTTCGGGTAATTCTTGTAGATTGAGCAAAAATTATTAATATTCATTTATAAATAAACGTAATATTTCTATTGAGAATTTTTGCAAATTAGTTATTCTTATTTAGCTATTGAGACTTGATATTGGTACATATCAATCAGGTCGAGTTTGAAAATTTTAAATCTTTTGGGGGAAATGTAAGAATTCCTCTTGAAGAAGGTTTTACAGTGGTTACGGGACCTAACGGTTCTGGGAAAAGTAATATTTTAGATGGAATTTTATTCTGTTTAGGTCTAGCTAATAGTAGAGGGATGAGGGCTGAAAGATTACCAGATCTAATAAATAACTCCAAAGTTAAAGAGGGTAAGTCATCAGAAACATCTGTATCGGTTAAATTTAATATTCAAGATTGGTCTCCCAGAGAGGATCTTCCGCCTTTGGAACTAGAAGAAGAAGAGATTGCCCTTAATACAGGTCAAAAAGAATGGATAGTTTCAAGAAAATTAAGGCTTATGCCAGGTGGTTCTTATGCTTCTACTTATACTTCTGACGGAAAACAATGTACCTTGCAACAAATACAGAAAATATTAAGAGATATTAGTGTTGACCCTGAGGGCAGCAATGTTGTTATGCAGGGTGATGTTACAAGAATAGTATCAATGAATAATAAGGAGAGGAGAAATCTTATTGATGAATTAGCGGGAGTCGCACTTTTTGATACAAGAATAGAACAAACTAATGCTAAATTAAATGACGTTTTCGAAAGACAAGAAAGATGCGAAATTTTAGAAAATGAATTGAAATCTAGTAAGAATAAACTTGAAAAAGAATGTGAAAAAGCAAAGCGATATAAAGAGTTAAAGGCAAAATTATCACAAATAATGGAATTAGAGAAAGTTCTTATTTTTGATAAACAAATTAAGCATGTTGAATCTATAGAAAAAAAAGAAAGTGACATTGAAAAAAATAAAATATTATTTAATAAACAAAAAGAATCTATTAGCAAAGAAATATCAGTATTAGAAGATGCTTTGAAAATACTAGTTGATGAGCTTAAGGAGAAAGGAGAGGATAAATTGATAAAAGTGAATTCTGATATTGGAAGTATTAATTCTAACTTGAGAGAACTTGATAGGATATCAAATCTGAATAAGGAAGAAGGTATTAAATTACAAAAGCAGAGAGATGAAATTGCTATTTCTAAGAGGAATATCGAGTCAGAAAAGATGAGACAAGAAAATTTTGATGATAATTTTTTAAATCAATTGAACTTGCAAATTGATGATCTCACTTTAAAACACAAACTATCCAGAAAAAAACTTTCTGATGCGGCTGGAGAATCTGGAGAATTCTCAAAACAAAGTATCAAATTAAATGCTGAGCTTGAAAGTATAAAAAATCAAATTAATCCTTTGGAAATAAAAAAAAGGAAAATTGAAGAAGAAACTATTCAAAATAATATTCAAAAAGATGAGATATTGTCTCAGATTGACTCCTTAGACTTAGAAAAGCAGCAACTTTCTGAGGGAAATCAAAGAAAAAAAGAGACATCTTATGCAAAGAATAAAAACTTGGTAAGTAATAGCTCAGAAATTAATTCTTTAAAAAATGAAATTGATTTATTAATTAAAACTAAATCAAGGCTTAACAACGAGCAATTAAGGCTTGAAAAGGATTTATCTAGATTCGAAAGCAGGAAAGAAGCTTTAAACGAATCTAGAGGTTCATATGCTCTCAGAATTCTCTTAGAAGCAGGGTTAGAGGGTATACATGGTTATGTAGCTCAACTTGGAGAGGTCAGCGAAAAAAATAGATATGCATTAGAAATTGCTGCTGGAAATAGATTAGGACAAATTGTTGTTGATAATGATCATATTGCTGCTAAAGCAATTGAAATCCTTAAAAAGAAGAAAGCTGGAAGATTAACGTTCTTACCTTTAAATAGAATTAAAAGTCAAAAAAAGAATTATGCAATTTCAAGATTTGAAAATAACAGGGAGAATGGATTTATTGATAAAGCTATTAATCTAATTACTTTTGATGAAGTCTATTCAGATGTTTTTCGATATGTTTTTGGAGATACTTTGGTTTTTTCAGACTTATCCTCTGCAAGGTTATCTACACAAAAAAATAGGTTGGTTACCTTAAGTGGTGAATTATTAGAAACAAGTGGGGCTATTACAGGAGGCAGTAAGTTAAATAAAGATTTGGCTTATAGGTTTGGAATTAATAATGAAATAGATGATTCCAGTCCTATAAAAGAAAGATTATTAGTTATCGAAGAAGCTTTAAAAGAGTCAAATAATGATTTGATAATAAAAAATAATAGACTTAGTAAATTAAATTCTAACCGCAGTCAAATAATTGAGGATTGTGCCTCATTTAATAAGGAAATTGAAGTAAATCAAGATTCTCTTAAGGTTGTCTCGCAAAGAATTGAGGATTGTAAATCGAGATTAAATAAACTTGATACTGCTAATAATTTATTAGTAAACGAGTTAGATCATTTAAGAAATGAATTGAAGCCTTATCACAATAAGTTTGATCAATTACAAACCATTCAAAAGGCAAATTATGAAAAAAATCAAAAATCATCATTAATAGCTTTTAATGACGATTTTAATAATCTTGATAAAAAACTTGAATTACTTATTAAGGAGAGAGATACATTACTAGATAAAAAGAATCAATTTGCTTTAAATAAAGAGCGTATTAATAATTCATTAAAAATTACTTTACTACAAGAAAAAACCTTGCAGGAATCGATTAAACAACTCGCAATTGCTCATAGTGAATGGATAGAAAAAAGAGATGAATTTAAAAAAGAGCTTTTAGATCTTGATAATCAAAAAACTTCTTTAGAGAAGGATCTAGGTTTATTGAGAAGGAAAAGAGATGAATTAAACTCTTCAATTTCAAATAAAAGGCAAGAATATAATAACTACCTGTTGAAGCTTGAATATCTTGAAAGGGATATGCATTCTCTTAAAGAAGAGATTAGGAGCGAGAAAATAAAATTAGAAAATTATAAAAAAGATCTACCTAATCCTTCCCCGCAGTTTGGAGAATATGAAGGGAAGAGTCTTGAATGTTTGCAATCAGAAATTTCAATCATAAATGCAAAACTACAAAGCTTAGAACCTGTTAATATGTTAGCTCTTGATGAACTAGAAGAATTAATTGAGAGATTAAATGGTTTGCGCGAAAAATTAGAAATTCTATCTAATGAAAGATCTGAATTATTGCTGAGAATAGAAACTGTATCTACGATGCGTCAGGAGGCTTTTATGCAAGCATTTAAAGAAGTTGATAGACATTTTAGAGAAATTTTTGCAAATCTATCTGATGGAGATGGATTTCTTCAACTTGAAAATCCTAATTCTCCTTTAGAAGGAGGATTAACTTTAGTGGCTCATCCTAAGGGAAAAAATGTCAGAAGATTAGCCTCTATGTCAGGTGGTGAAAAATCTTTAACTGCTTTAAGTTTTTTATTTGCTTTGCAAAAGTATAAACCTTCACCTTTTTATGCATTAGATGAGGTTGATAGTTTTTTAGATGGTATTAATGTTGAAAGGTTGTCAAAACTAATATCGAATCAGTCATCAAATGCTCAATTTATAGTCGTAAGTCATAGAAGGCCTATGATTAGTGCGTCTGAACGAACAATTGGGGTTGCGCAAGCAAGAGGTGCTAATACTCAAGTTCTTGGGTTACCAAATGCTGCATAAACACACTTTTTTAAATTTATACGTCAGAATGATAAAAAGAAATTTATGAGCTTGTCTAACACATCTGCTAATAAGAATCTACCTAACTCGGTTCCTAGCGAACGTTTGTGGTTAAGGTCAGAATTAATGGGAACACAAGTTATAACTACTGACACTGGGAGACGGCTAGGCGTAGTTGGGGAAGTTGTTGTTGATATCGATAGAAGAGAGGTGGTCGCTTTGGGACTAAGAGATAATCCACTTACAAGATTTTTACCAGGGTTGCCAAAATGGATGCCTTTAGAAAGTATAAAGCAAGTTGGAGATGTCATATTAGTTGATTCCCTAGATTCTCTGAGTGAGAGTTTTTCTTCAGAAAGATATGGGAAGGTAATTAATTGTCAAGTGATTACAGAATCTGGACAACTTTTAGGAAGAGTTCTTGGCTTTTCTTTTGATATTGAGACTGGTGATTTGATATCTCTTGTTATGGGTGCTATTGGCGTTCCGCTTTTAGGTGAGGGAGTTTTAAGTACTTGGGAAATACCTGTTGAGGAAATTGTAAGTAGTGGTACCGATAGGATTATTGTTTATGAAGGTGCGGAAGAGAAATTGAACCAACTAAGTAGTGGCTTACTTGAGAAACTTGGAGTCGGGGGTTCTTCATGGGATGAAAGGGAAGCAAATGGATACTCAGCAAATCTTGTACCTGTTGAGAATCAGTTACTTTCAGGTTCTGACTCAGAACAGCAAAACAATTTGGTCGAGGAATATGAAGAAGTTGTTGAACAAGATGATTATGGAGATGATTATGAAGATGATTATGAAGATCAACTTGAATATGTAGAGATAAAAGATTCTGTAGAGGAAATAAATAACACAAAAAAGCTATACATGGATAATGATGATTCTGATCAGATCGAGAATCAAAATAGTGTCAATCAAATAGATGAAAAAAACAATATTGATTTTAAGCAAAAGAAACAATCAACTACTAATTTAGCTTCGAAAAGACCAATTCAAAATGCAACTGAGACTTTAGATATTGAACCACTAGATGAACAAAATTTAGTTCAAAATAATAAAAAATCAGAAAAGTTTGAAATTGATGATCCCTGGTAATTGTTAAAGTTTTTTTATTGAATTAACAATAATATAGGCAAGTTTTTTTGCAGCACCTTTATCGCCTCTTTCTCTGTTTAGATTATCCCTAATACTTTTTAATTGATCTCTATTTTTAATAAGAAATAATACTTCTCTTGCAATTTTTATTGGCGAAATATTACCTATCCTTTCAGGGACAATCATTCTTTTAGCTTTAATATTTGGCCAAGCAAAAAACTTCTTTTTTTTAAAATAGAAATTTTTAATTAAAAAAGTTAGAAATCTATTTATGAATGAAATTTTTCCAATTACTCCAAAAATACCATCCCATGCATTCATCATATTTAAATGTTGAGTTGGTAGAACAACTAACATTGGAAGACTAATTGCTGCTAATTCTGCAGTGTTTGCTCCTACAGTTGTAATTGCAAGATCACATTCTTTTAATATTTCATAGCAAGGATATTTCTTGATTAGATAAATCTTTGTATTTTTTGATGTTTCAATTACATAATCAAAACGAGAGTCTTTGAAGTTTTTAATTGTTTTGATTTTTGATGAGTAATATTTAGTAATTGGATTTTTGTTGCTCTGAAAAAATAAATATTCACTTTTATCAGTAGTTGGAGCTATGGGAATTATAAAATTTATATTTTGATTTTCTTCAGCGATATGATCTGCAACTTCTAAGAAGAAAGGAATTCCAACAGAAAGCTTTGCTTTCTTAGAACCAGGCAATAATGCAATGTATTGTTTTTCTTTATTTTTTAATGATATTTCGCTATTAAATTTGATATCAGCCATCAAATCGCCAATGACCTTACATTTATATTTATATCTTTTAGGTATTAACTCTTTTACTTTTAGATTCATAGCAGCAATTTCGTTGGTCCATTTAGGCCATCGCGAAACCCATTCAGCATATGTAATATTTAAATAACCTAATCTTTTAGCTAATAAAATGCTCCAAAATTGATCGCCACCAAGGAAAATAACTACTCCTTTTTTTGGCCAATTAGCAAAAGAATTTGGCTTTATTAATAATTTCCAAAAACTTTTGGATTTTGTAATTAATTCGAATTTATTCCATGAATTTGCAACTAAAAATTCTTTGCCAGTGGCATTTGGGCAAGGAACAAGGACTAACCTAAGAGTGAAATCGCGTTTATCTTCATCACATAGTGATTTATTTATTTTGTTTAGCTCATCTACTACAGGATTTACCCATGTAGTTAATTCACCAGGACCATTAGAAATTATAACTACTGCAACTGATTTTTTTTTCATTGCAGTTAAACCAGAATACATTAAATGCGGACGGCGAGACTTGAACTCGCAAGGCCTAAGCCACACGCTCCTTAGACGTGCGCGTCTACCAATTCCGCCACGTCCGCAAAGGGTTTTCAGCAACCGGGGGATACTTAAACCTTAAAAATATCATACATTATTGGCTGAAATAAGCATGAAGTTCGAAAAGAGTTTTTTTGAATATGATGAATAATTTTTCTATTGCATAAAACAAATATTTATACATATATAACGTCTTAGGTTGTATTGTAAAAAATGTCCTCTGATCACTAAAAAATTTTGTTGAATATTTTGGCAAATAGTTTTTTATTTTAAGTCATTTCATTTCTTCAATTTTATTTTCATAATGTTTGAAAAAGTTTTAATTGCTAATCGTGGAGAAATAGCTTTACGAATTGTAAGAAGTTGTAGAGAACTAGGTATTGCAACCGTTGCAGTTTTTAGTACTGTAGATAAAAAAGCATTGCATGTTCAGCTCGCTGATGAGGCGGTTTGCGTCGGAGATTCATTAAGTAATAAGAGTTATTTAAATATTCCAAATATACTTGCTGCTGCTACATCGAGAGGAGTTGATGCTATTCATCCTGGTTATGGATTTCTTGCGGAAAATGATAAATTTGCTGAGATGTGTAACGATCACGGCATAGTTTTTATTGGCCCATCTCCTAAAGCTATTAGATCTATGGGAGATAAATCTACAGCTAAAGAAACTATGCAAGCAGTTGGAGTTCCAACAGTACCAGGAAGTAAAGGCTTGTTATCAAATATTGATGAGGCATATAAACTGGCAGATGATATTGGCTATCCGGTAATTATAAAAGCGACTGCTGGAGGAGGTGGAAGAGGGATGAGGTTGGTTGAAAACTCTGATAATCTCGAAAAAATGTTTAAAGCAGCTCAAGGCGAAGCTGAAGCAGCTTTTGGTAATGATGGTTTATATATGGAGAAATTTATAAAGAAGCCAAGACATGTAGAAATTCAAATTTTGGCCGACAGGTCAGGTAATGTTGTTCATTTAGGAGAGCGAGATTGTTCAGTTCAAAGAAGACATCAGAAGTTACTAGAAGAGTCTCCTAGTCCTGCAATTAACACTGAGCTAAGAAAAAAAATGGGTAATGCAGCTATTGCTGCTGCAAAAAGTATCTGCTACGAAGGAGCGGGGACAGTTGAATTTTTAGTTGATGATGATAATTTTTATTTTATGGAGATGAATACTAGGATTCAAGTTGAACATCCTGTTACTGAAATGGTTACAGGAGTTGATTTAATAGCTGAGCAAATTAAAATCGCAAGCGGAGCAAACTTGGAATTTAATCAGGATGATATCCATTTAAACGGTCATGCTATTGAATGTCGAATCAATGCTGAAGATCCTTCTCACAATTTCCGGCCATCGCCTGGAAAAATAACTGGGTGGCTTCCTCCTGGTGGCCCTGGTGTAAGGGTGGATAGTCATGTTTATACAGGCTATGAAATACCTCCTTTTTATGACTCATTAATTGGTAAATTAATAGTCTGGGGGAAAGATCGTAATACTGCAATTAAAAGAATGAATAGGGCTTTAAACGAATGTGCAGTAACTGGTATTCCTACAACAATTAACTTTCATCTAACCTTACTAAATAAATCTAAATTTAAGCAGGGTAAGATACATACTAAATATGTAGAAGAAGAATTATTGCCAAATTACTGAGAAATAATTAAATGACTTCTATGAAATATTTGTATGCAATGCAAGTTTTATAAGCCCTTGCTGACCGACTAAAATTTCTCTTAAAAAGCTTATAACTCCGATCCAAATTACGGGTCCAACATCAACGCCTCCAATAGGAGGAATTAGTTTTCTTGTTAAATTGAGAATAGAGCTTGATGGTATTGAAATTAATAACCATAAACCTTTACTTAAATCAATTTTTGGGTACCAAGTAAGTATTAATCTTATTAAAAAAACTATAGTTAGATATGAAAGAGAAATTCCTAAACTAATATCTAAAATTTGAAGAGAGTTTACAAGCAAGGAAATCACAATTATTTAATTCATCTTAATAAATAACCCATTGAAACGTATTTAATTCGTATTATAAATTGAGAATTTAATATTTAAAAAGTGTTTCAAATCTCAGATTTATTACTAGTCGCAGATTTTTCTGCTGAAGTTGCAAATAATTCCGCAGTTGGAATGATAGGTAGTTTTATTGCCGCCGCCTTACTTATCGTTATTCCAGCCACTGCATTTTTGATTTTTGTCAGCCAGAAAGATTCCCTCGATCGTACTTCTACTGGAAGACGCTAGTTTTTGTAGAAGTTTTAAGTACACTATATATATAGGGTATATAAGTAACCCTTTAAAAAATAAATTTTTGGAGAAAGAATGTGGTCAATGCTAGTCTCAATTGGGCCAGTATTGTTGGTATAGTTCTCGCGGTATGTGGAGGAGGCCTTTATTTTTTGAGGTCTTTTAAGCCGGCCTTGGCAAGGGATTATGATGTTTTCTTCGCAGCAATTGGACTTTTGTGCGGAGGAATATTATTTTTTCAAGGCTGGAGGTTAGATCCTATCCTTCAGTTTGGTCAATTTTTATTAGCAGGAACTACAGTGTTTTTCGCATATGAAAGTGTTCGATTGAGGGGAGTTGCTACTGATCAAGCTAGAAGGTCATCTTATTTTGATGATGATCCTATATCTGATGTTCCCAGAAATTCTAGAGGCAGATTTAATGACGATTATGATAGGTTTGAAGAATCTGAAAGACCATCTAGAAGATTTAAACCTCAAGAAGATGAATTTGAAGAAGACTATACGGAGGGGAGATCTCGTAGTAGGAATGTTTCGAGAGCAATACCATCTGCTGCAGTAAGTAGAAGTAGGCCATCTACAAGGGAAATAAGTCAGTTTGAAAATGACGAACCTATAAGAAGGAGAAGACAGTCTTCTGAAGATAGAAATACTAAACAACCAAAAACAAATAACTTTGGTGAGAGAAGAAATTTATCTCGAGATGAAGTTAAAACAGGTTCAAGACCTAGAATGAATCGTACAGTTTCTAGACGAGATGATAATATCTCTGATCCTTCTCCATTAAGAAAGAAACCTACTAGATCACCTATTAGGCAGCAAACTTCAACAGCTCAAGTAGAAGATGCTTCATTTAAGGAGGCTAATCAAGCCAAAAAACCACGTGAGACTCGTAGAGTAAGCTCTACATCTAGATCAAATTCAAAAAATCAAAATAGTAGATATAACGTTGGAGCAAACAAGAAGAAACCTAGAGACAACAGTTCTAGATTTGATGATTAATTATAAGATTCCTGCCCACTTTAAAAACGATTGTTTACTAAATAATTCAATCAATATTATTGCAAGGAAGCCAATCATTGCAAATCTTCCATTAGTTATTTCAGAATAACTACTCCATCCAAATTTATATTCATCTTTAATTTCTACAGATTTTTCATCTAATTTATTTTCTCCAATTTGTTCATTGATGTAATTTGGATCTTTCTGCTGTTCTATAAAACTCTCATTCTCTAAATTAGTGACTTCTGAGTTAGTTTGTTCTTCTTTAGAATTCATTTTTTTTGTTAATCCTTAAAATTATACTTATCAGAAGTCAATAATTTCCAGTCTCCTTGTCCATTTAATTCTAAAATATTCTCGTGAAAATCTTTTAAGCTAGGTCTATGTCCAACACTAATAAGAGAAAGCTCTCTTTCCTTTAGTAAACTATAAAGTTTTTTTTCAGTGTTAATATCTAAAGCACTTGTTGCTTCATCAAGTACTGCAAATCTTGGAGAATTTAGTAAGAGTCTTGCAAAAGCCAATCTTTGTTGCTCACCTAGGGAAAGAATTCTTGGCCAATCTTGTTTGATATCAAGATTAGGATACCGATCCACTAATGTCTTTAAATTTACTTCATGTAGGACAGAAGTAAGATGTTCATCACTAAATTTTTTAACTTCTGTGGGATAACATAATTGTTCCCTTAAAGAACCAAGTAACATATATGGTTTTTGAGGTATGAATAATAATTCCCCAATTTTTGGTTTTTTAATTACTCCCTGATCGGGTTCCCATAAACCACTAATCATTCTAAGTAAAGAAGTTTTTCCACATCCAGATGGTCCTACAACCAAAAGTGATTGATTATTGTCGATGCTCAAATTTAAATTTTTAATGATTGTTTTATTTGATCCTGGTGGGCAAAGGTCAGCATTATTAATAAGAATTGAGGGGTAATCTGAAATAATGTTTTGATTGCTTGTTGGGTTTGTTTGACTAATGGATTCAACTTTTGATTGGAATCCTTCTAATCTGCCAATGCCAGCAGTAAATTTTGCAAGTTCTTCGATTTGATTAACAATGAAAAATAACGAACCTTCAACCATTCCAAATGCAAAGCTTGCCTGAATAAAGCGTCCATAATCAATATCCCCTTTAAAGTAAGGGATTGCCATTATTAAATATGGAAAGAAATTTCCAGCATAATTAATGGATCTTCTCATGACGTCTATTATTACTCTCCATATAATCAGTAAATTAAAGTTTCTCACCACTTCTCCTAAGCGTCTTTCAGTTTCACTTCGCTCAGGATTTTCCCCAGAGTAAAAGGCTATTGATTCAGCATTATCTCTAATATGTACTAAGCCATATCGAAAATCTGCTTCATATCTGAGTTGATCAAAGTCAATCTTTACAAGATTTTTTCCAGCAATTAAAAGGATAGAAGTTGCAAATGCAGCGTAACCAAATAAAGAAAAAGTAAGTGTTTTACTAATACTCCACAAAATAAGAATATTAAGTGAAAATGTTAGTAGGGCATCAAAAATACCTAATGTGAAAGAGAGACTTTGTCCGGTAAAAGCTCTTGTATCATCTGTGATTCTTTGATCAGGATTATCTACATCGGTTTGTTCTTCATCATTGGGATTTAATTGGTAATAGGCTTTATTAGTCATATAATCTTTGACTAAACTTTTTGAAAGCCATTCTCTCCAAATTATTCCTAACTTATATGTAAAAAATATTTGAGAAACACGTATTGGTAGAGCCACAGCGAAACAACAAGCGTAAATCCCCAATATCCGATAAAACCCATCTTCTTGTTTTTCTACTAAAGCATTTGTTAAATCTCTTGCAATGAATCCAATACCTGCGTTTATTCCGTTTACAGCTAAAAGCATTAATACAATTATCGCAAGGAATAACCAATGTAACCATCTACGGTTTTTTAATTGACGTCTTAAGCTAAAGAAACTGCCTGATCCAATTAAAAATAAGACAGAGAAAAGTAATCCCCAGCTACCAGCCCAAATTGAATTAACAGTACTGACTACACCTCCGAAATACTTTTCAAGAAAAATTGGTTGAACGCTTTCAAAGAAACTAATTATTCCTGTAAGACCAACAAGTACTACTCCACCAACACAAAATAAAAGAGAAATCAAAAGCCATACGAATTGAAATCCATTACATTGATCTATTGGAAGAAAAAACGGCTGAGATAGCTTTCTTAATTTTTGTAATTGATACAGTATTTTGGATTTATTATTAACTACTTTATTCATTACTCGACTAGTTTTATAAGGTAAATTATAACTTTTAGCAGTCTATTGACTAAAGCCAATAAATGAAAGTGCCCAGTCAGGTAAATTTAAGTAATTCAAGACTGTTGTGTCAAATCTATGAACTTTCGGAAAAGATTTATCTAATACCCACCATAAAAGGAAAGGTAGGTTAAACAAAATTTGTAGTTGCCATTTATAAGTTAAAACTCTCCAAATTTTTATTAACTTTGATTTGAGTGAATAGTCCAAATTTTCCCAATTTTTTGAGATTACATGGAATAAGTTTTTGGATTCTGTATTTATAGATTCTGGTGTATTCATTTTGTTTTTACTTATTTATAACCCATAAACATTTCTTTCGAGAGTTTTAACCTGGGGGCCAATTCATTTTTCTTCCAGATAAAAAATGAATATGTAAATGAAAAACTGTTTGACCTGATTCTGCTCCAGTATTAATTACTGTTCTCCAATTAGTTAAATTTTTTGATTTAGCTATTTTGCTACCAACTAAAAGCAAATGCCCTAATAAATTTGCATCTTCTTCAATACAATCTAATAAATTAATAATTGGTTTTTTTGGAATAACTAAAAAATGTACTGGTGCTTGCGCTTGGATATCATTAAACGCAATACAAAACTCATCTTCATAAAGCTTATCGCAGGGTATTTCTTCATTAATTATTTTTTGAAATATTGTGGTTTCAGTCATTAGATTAATTAATAGAAATCACGTCTTTTTCGTTAAACCCTTCCTTTATAAGTTCTTTGTTCAAATCATCTTTTGATGTAACTCTATCAACAAATAATATTCCGTTTAAGTGATCCATTTCGTGTTGAATACACCTCGCCAGAAGTCCATCTGCTTTCATTTTACGTGGTCTCCCCATTTCATCTCTAAATTTTAATTTTATAGTTGATGGTCTTACTACATTCAAATAGACACCAGGTATACTCAAGCACCCTTCTTCGTATGAATTAAGGGTTGTTCCAAAGTCTGTAATTTCTGGATTGATTAATATTAAAGGTTCTGCTGCTGAATCTTCAAAATTTACATCTATCACAAGAAGCTCTTTGTTGATGCCTATTTGTGGTGCGGCAAGTCCAATTCCTTTAGCTGCATACATGCTTTGAAGCATTTCTCTAGCGAGTTTTCTAATCGATTCGTCAACCTTAGTTATTCTTTTGGAATTTTGTCTTAATACATCATCACCAAGTTTATAAATGTCTAGAGATGGCTTACCTGCTTGTTCTTTTACAATTTTTTCTGAGCTTCCATTTGTTCTTGACTTTTTTGCAAGTTGTGAAAAATGGTTTGCCACGTTAAAAAAGTTTTTAATTAAGAGTTTAGCTATAAAAATACTAGCACTTTAATTTACTTTCTTTATATTTTTCTTAAATGAGTAATGATGAAAAGTTAAAAGTTAGGCAAACTGAATCTAAAAAAAATGCTTTCAAGGAATTAACTATTATTAGGGATACAATTTTTTGGATTGATGTTGTTGATGAAGGTCAAAATGAGAATGCCATTTTTGCAAGACCATTTAATGATAAAGAGGCGTTTCCTCAGAAATTAACAAGTAAAAAATATAACATTAAAAATAATTTTCATGGATATGGTGGTAAATCTTATAAATGTATAAATTTTAAAAATAATTTTTATTTGATATGGATAGATCAGATTACGAAGGCAGTATGGTTTCAAATTTTTAAAGAGTCAGCGTCAAATTATAGAAGTCAATATAAATATCTCGATTCAATTCAAGAACCTAGACAACTATCTAAGTCAATTGATGGAAATTTCGATTCTTCATTTGTCATTTCTGAAAAAAATTTTTTGTATGGTATTTGCGAGATAAATAATAGAGATTATTTATTTTCTTTAAATTTAAAAAAAACTAAACAAGATATTCATCGAATAAAAAAATTTAAAAATTTTGCTGGAGAATTATCTTCTAATACTTCTGCTAGATTACTTTCTTGGATAGAGTGGGATTCTCCATACATGCCTTGGGAGAAAAATGATCTATTTTTTGCTCAAATAGATCAACATGGAGATATACAAAAAATAAAAAAATTCTCAAATAAGCTTATAAATGCAAAAAAAAACGTTTCTTTTTTTCAACCCTATTGGATAAGTGAAAAAATTTTAGTATGTTCTGAAGATAGTTCTGGATGGTGGAATTTATTGTTTTTAGATATTAATGAAATTGAGAATATTTTTATTAAGAAAAGAGTAGAGAGAAATTTGATTGAATATGGAGCACCACAATGGGTCTCAGGAATAACATTTTTTTCAGGGACTATAAACAATTTATTTTGCCTAGCAAAAAAAGAAAATAATTTTATAGTGGAACAATATAAAGATCTTGAATTCGTTCAGGAATTTTCTACTCCTTTTACTTCAATAAGTGATTTCAGTGTTTTTAGAAAAAAAGTTCTTTTTAAAGGTTATGGATCTGATTTTTTGGGAATTATATTTGAAATTGATTGTGAAAAAAAAGTTTTATCAAAATTTTCTGAGCAGATATTTGTTGATCATATAAAAGACTGTTCAAAACCTGAAACATTTTGGTTTAAAGGTTTTGAAGATCAATCTACTCATTCTTTGCTTTATAGGCCGCTTGTTGAAAATTTTAGAAAGCCACCGCTCCTTGTTAGAGCACATAGCGGACCAACTTCATTTTTTGATGGATCGTATAATTCCGAAGTTCAATATTGGACGACGAAGGGATTTTTTGTTGCTGAAGTTAATTATGGAGGTTCATCAGGATTTGGCAAAGCATATAGAGAGAGGTTGAATTATAAGTGGGGAATTGTTGATTCTTATGATTGCAAAGCACTAGCTCTTGAATTATTCAAATCAAATCTTGTTGACAGCGAGAAAGTAGTAATTTTTGGTAATAGTGCTGGTGGGTTAACTGCTTTGAATTGTTTATTATATGGGTCTATTTTTAAAGCAGCAATTTGTAGATATCCTGTTATTGATTTGAAGGATATGCATTACAACACTCATAGGTTTGAAAAAGATTATTTAAATTCTTTGGTAGGAAATTATGCAAAAAATTATGATGATTATATAAATAGATCACCGATAAATTATATTAATAAAATAAAAAAACCTATCTTAGTATTTCATGGAAAAAAAGATAAAGTTATTTCTTATGAACAAACTTTAAAAATTCAAGAAATTTTGATCCGTAATAATAAATATTCAGATGTTATGTTTTTTGAAAATGAAGGACATGGGTTTAAAAATATTGAAAATAAAAAATTAGTAATGCAAAAATCTCAGGAATTTTTAAACAATGCTTTGAATATTTAAGAATTGATTTTTAGAAAATTAATAGTATCTTTTAATTTCTCTATAAATATGTCAATTTCCTCTTTGTTGGTTGTGAAATTCATGCTAATTCTAGCCGTAGATTTAATTCCAATGTATCTGTGAAGAGGTTGACAGCAATGATGCCCACTTCTGATGCAAATTCCTTTTGAATCAAGAATCTCAGCAATATCGTTTGAATGTATATTTTTTACAAAAAAGGTGGCAAGTGATGCTCTTTCTGGATCTATCTCGGGTGATGGACCTATAATTTCAACATTTTCTATTTCATTTAATTTTTCAAATAAATATTTAGTAATAGTCTTTTCATATTCATGAATTTCATTCAATCCAATAGTGTTTATGTAATTAATTGCTTCTGCAAGACCTATTGCTTCTGCAATGGCTGGAGTTCCAGCTTCAAATTTATGTGGTAGCTCTGCCCAAGTACTTGTCTTTTCAAAAACATCTTGAATCATTTCGCCACCTCCAAAGAGAGGAGGAATTTTTTCTAGGATTTCTTTTCTTGACCAGAGAAAACCAATACCAGTAGGACCGCAAAGTTTATGCCCTGATCCCGCTAAAAAATCTATATTAAGATCAATTACATCTAGTTTTTGATGGGCCAAACTTTGACATGCATCTATTAACACTAAAGAACCTTTTTGTTTAGCTAATTTAGTGATCTCTTTGATTGGATTACAGCAACCTAGAGTATTACTAACATGTACTAGGCTAACAAGCTTAGTTCTAGATGTTAGTTTTGATTTAAAATCGTCTATATCTAATTTCCCATTTTTATCTATACCTATAAATTTTAATTTGCATTTATTTTTTGCTGCAACCATTTGCCATGGAACAATATTGCTATGATGTTCCATTATTGATAATAGAATTTCATCGTTTTCTCTTAATGAAGATTCGCCCCATGATCTAGCTGCTAGATTGATTGCCTCAGTAGCATTTCTTGTGAAAATAATTTCTTTTGTTGAATTCGCTTTTATATATTTGCTAATTAAATATCTTGCATTTTCAAATTCTTCTGTCGCTTTTGCACTTAATTGATGTGCGCCTCTATGTACATTGGCATTATAGTTTCTATAGTATTCATTAATTTTTTCTAAGACTTGTGTTGGTTTTTGAGTGGTTGCAGCATGATCTAAATAAATAATTTGCTCACTACTTTTTAAGTTCCTATTTAAAAGAGGAAAGTCTTTCTTCGTTATTTCAGGAAAATTTTGAATTGTTTCCATTAATTTTCATTTAAAAGTTTATCAAGCAAATCCCATCTATCTTTTGAAACGGGAATAAATGAAATTATTTCTTGAAAGTAAGAACTTAATTGTAGTTTACTTGCTTCTGTTAATGTGATCCCTCTTGTTCGCATATAAAAAAGTTCTTCTTCATTTAGTTGTGAAATTGTTGCTCCATGTTTGCATTTGACATCATCAGCAATTATTTCTAATTGAGGTTTAGTATCTATTTGTGCGAGATTTGATAGTAGTAAATTTCTGCTTAATTGAGAAGCATCAGTTTTCTGGGCAATTTTCGGTACTATTATTGAACCTTCAAATATTGCATGTGATTTATCGTCAGCAAGTGATTTATTGATTTGATCTAGAAATCCATTTGGCCCATGAAAGTCTATTTTTGTATAAGTAGAAATTTGTTCATCTTTTTTTGTTTTTTGCATACCTTTAATATTGGTTTTAGCATTCCCTTCAGATTGTTTAATACGAATTTCAAATCTTGCATAATTAAATTTGAAATGTAAAGATCCTAAATTATATTCGCTATTTTTTTGTTGAATTACATTGAGGGAATTTAATAGATTTGATTTGTTTTCACCGTAAGAAACAACACCATGGTTTACGGAACTATTTTCTTCTAAACAAAAGAAAGTTGATTGAGATAATGAAGAGTTGTCTTTACCAAGATTTACTTGTAATAAATCAATATCACAATTCTTTTCTAAAAATATTACTAAGGTTTTTGCGTTTAAAGAATTACTTGATGCGTGACTAAAGATTTCAATAGGAGGGATTTCGGATCCACTTATTTTTAATCCCAAAGTATTCTTTGTACAGTTTAAAGCCAGATTTAATAAGTCACTCCAATTTTCATTTTGATCAAAACAAGATATCTGTTCCTTGATATATTTAACTAATGTATGCTCACTTATTTGCTTTATTGAATAATTTTTCTCTATTAAATTGATTTGGCAATTATCACCAATTACTAACCTAATAGTACTTTGAGAAGAATTCGGAAAAGGTATATCAAATTTTGGATCTATTTCATTAACCGAGTAGTCTAAAAAGTCTGAAAATTTTGAGTTATTTGAAAGTCTCCATTGTTCACTTTTAGGATTAGGGAGGGGACTTGATTGTAATTTATCTAGACAGATTTTTTGTATTTCTGTTTGATTATCAATCGATTTATTGGTTTTTATTTTTTCAATAATTTTCATTTATTTAGGTCTTTTTTATAAAGTTATCAGTCCATTCATATCCTTTTTTCTCAAGCTCTAGAGCAAGATCACTCTCACCAGTTTTTATGATTTGTCCGTCTGACATAACATGGACATAATTTGGTTCAATTTCATCTAATAATCTTTGATAGTGGGTAATAAGTATAATCCCAGTTTGTGCATTAGATATTTTTTTTATTCCTGATGCCACTATTCTTAGAGCATCAATATCTAGACCAGAATCGGTCTCATCTAATATTGCTATCTTGGGCTCAAGTAAAGCCATTTGCAGAATTTCATTTCTTTTTTTTTCACCGCCAGAAAATCCTTGGTTTACACTCCTTGATAGGAATGCATGATCCATTTTCACAATTTCTAACTTTTCTTTAACTAATTCTTCAAAATCAAAAGTATCTAATTCTTCTTTGTTGAGGAATTTCCTTCTGGCATTAGTTGAAACTCTAAGAAACTCAAGATTACTTACACCTGGAATCTCAATTGGATATTGAAAACCAAGAAAAATTCCTGATTGAGCTCTCTCTTCAGGTTCTAGAGAGTTGATGTTTTCACCTAAAAATTTTATGTCGCCATTTGTAATATTATACGAGGGATGTCCTGCTATTATTTTCGAAAGAGTACTTTTACCACATCCATTTCTTCCCATAATGGCATGGATTTCTCCAGGATAGACAGTAAGTGAAACCCCCTTTAAGATTGGAAGATTATTAGTAGATGCAGAGAGATTTTCAACTTCTAAAATTGGATCTGATTCTTTCATTTTACTTTGCATTTCAGTTTAGAAATTGATTCATTAACCTACTGATCCCTCTAGCTTAAGTGCCAGTAACTTATCTGCTTCAGCAGCAAATTCCATAGGTAATTGATTAAATACATCTCTGCAAAAACCGCTGACCATCATAGATACTGCCTCCTCAAATTCTATACCTCTGCTTTGGAGATAAAAAAGTTGATCTTCTGAGATTCTACATGTACTTGCTTCATGCTCAATTTCAGAATTGGGTTGTTGAGATTTGATGTAAGGGAATGTATTTGCAGAAGCTTGATCCCCAATTAACATTGAATCACATTGACTGTAATTTCTTGATCCTTTAGCTTTTGTTCCCATTCTGACAAGACCTCTGTAGCTATTTATTGAGTTGCCTGCACTAATACCTTTGCTAACAATAGTTGATTTGGTCTTAGGACCAATATGGATCATTTTTGTGCCGGTATCTGCTTGTTGACGATTATTGGTGAGTGCCACTGAATAAAATTCTCCTACAGATTCTTCCCCTAAAAGAAGACAGCTAGGATATTTCCATGTAATTGCAGACCCTGTTTCAACTTGAGACCAGCTAATTTTACTTCTCTTACCTAAACATTTTCCTCTCTTGGTGACAAAATTAAAAATTCCGCCTATACCTTCTTCATCACCAGCATACCAATTTTGCACTGTTGAATATTTTATTGAAGCGTCGTCTAATGCTATAAGCTCTACAACTGCTGCATGTAGGGTATTTGTATCAAACATTGGAGCTGTACAACCTTCTAGATAACTTACAGAACTTGATTCTTCAGCAATGATTAGTGTCCTTTCGAATTGTCCTGAATCTCCACTATTAATTCTGAAGTAGGAAGATAGATCCATAGGGCAGGTAACACCTTTTGGGATATAAACAAAAGAACCATCACTAAAAACAGCAGAATTTAGTGCTGCAAAATAATTATCACTAGCTGGAACTACTGTACCTAAATATTTTTCAATTAAATCCGAGTGATTTTTTACTGCTTCACTAATTGAGCAAAATATAACTCCATGTTCAGCAAGTTCTTCTCTAAAAGTTGTAGCTATAGAAACACTATCAAAGACAGCATCTACTGCTACATTTGTGAGTTTTTTTTGCTCCGTAAGGGGTATCCCCAATTTGTCAAAAGTCTCAAGAAGTTTGGGATCAACTTCATCTAAACTAGAAATTTTCTCTTTTTGCTTAGGAGCAGAATAATAAATTATATCTTGATAATCAATTTGTTCATATCCTAATCCTGCCCAATCAGGCTCTTTCATTTTTTGCCATTTTTTAAAGGCTTTTAATCTAAAATCAAGGAGATATTTTGGCTCATCTTTTTTTTGAGAAATTAATCTTATGACATCTTCATTTAATCCCTTTGCTATTTTTTCAGTTTCAATATCGGTAACGAAACCATATTTGTAAGGTTCTTTTACTACATCTTTAACTGAATTTTCGTTGACCATGTTATCAAAAATAACTTATTACAATTAGCTTTATATACTCTAACGAAAGATACCCCCAATATTGAGTTTTTTTCCTTTATTAAAATTAAAAATTAATGTCTAATCATCTTGATCCCTTGTCTAACCCATTAAACATAGAAATTATTCAGGAAATCGATAATCTTGATCTATCTATAATGCAGAAACATCATTTAAGAATACTCGCTCATTGCCTCCAGATTTTAAAAATTATCAATTTAGATAATAGTTTTGAATATCAAAATAAAAATCCCCTTAGAGAATGGTGTGATAACCAATCAAAAAAATTTGATGATAAAAAATTTAGTGATCTTTTTTATGAGCAGTTAGAATCCACTTCGAAAAAATTAAGTACTTTTTCAAAAAAAATTGGTAAAAATATTGAGGATTTAGAGATAGATGATTTAGTACTTCTAGTTGAACAACACTGAAGCCCTTTTTAACTGATCCCGAAGAAAAGATATATTTTTGTTGAGTCGTTAACAAATTCAGGTAATAAAATTTAAAAAAAAAGAAAATTAATTTACATTTAAAAAAGACCTGAAAATTAATTAATTACTTTGATACCAACTGTTTTGAAGATAAATATTAATTTTGAGAATTTTTGAGTAGTCAGAGGATCCTGACGACAGGGCAAAAAGACACACAATTCCCTAAAAAAAAGAACATACTGATCCCAAACAAAAACGGAGATTTTAAAGTGGCTGATGGGATCATGAATAAAGATCAATTACTCTCACTTACCCTCAGACAATTACGTCAAGAAGCAAGTAAATTATCAGTTCCTCTATACAGTCGCAAAACAAAAGCTGTTTTAGTTGATTTAATACTTAAATATCAAGAAAAATCTTCAAAAACAACATACACTCCTCCAGCTCATTTAAAACCTGAAGAAACTTTTGAGTCCAATGCTTTTAATAGTAGTGAAGAAGTCAAAACAAATGTAGTATTCCTTCCCCGTGATCCAGATTGGGCTTATGTTTTTTGGCAAATTTCAGATGCAGATCGAGAAAAAGCACAATCTTTGGGAGCCAATAAATTATGCTTACGATTATTTGACGCATCTGGTTCTGAAGGAAGCAACTTGAATCAAGGAACACTAAGGGAGATAGCAGTTGATAGTTACAGTACTGAGTGGTACTTGCCAATCCCACTTGCAGATAGAGACTATAAAGTTGAATTAGGTTATAAATATGGTTTTAACTGGATGTCATTGGCATTTTCTTCTGTAAGCCACGTTCCTGGCTCTCATCCTTCTGAGCAAATTCTTGATAAATTTGTACCTTTTAATTTGGATTCTACTTCTGAGTCAATCCCAGATATTTCAAATCCTGTTGTTTCAGAGCAAAATGGTATGCATGAAAGGTTATACCAAGCAGCAACTAACATTCCTCTCAGAAGAAAAGTTGGTTCTGAAGAATTTATGGAAAATGTAAATTCAACAAAACTCAATGATAATCTTACAGACTCAGGTGCGGGTAGATGGTCATCAGGTTTAAATGATTCTGGAAGCGGAATTGTTAAAAATAGATCTTTTTGGCTCGTTGCTGATGCTGAATTAATTGTTTATGGAGCTACAGAGCCTTCTGCAAAGCTGACAATAGGTGGAGAAGATGTACCTCTTGCTGCAGATGGTACTTTCAGAATTCAAGTGCCATTTAGAGATGGGACTCAAAAATATGATATTAAAGCTATTGATGTATCTGGTGAGCAAGAAAAAAGTATATCAATGAAATTTGATAGAACTACACCACTTGACGATACTAATGAAAAAGATAATGCTGAGACTGAATGGTTTTAATAAATTAAATAAATGCTGAAAAAAATTGTAGCTTTTACTCCATTGTTTGGGGCATTAACGTTTCCACTAATAGTTCCAATTACAATTTCTAAATTTGGTGTTAACTATGGAATTCTTAGTGCATTATTAATTTCATCATTATGGTTTATCGCTATGTTAAGAACTTCCGAAATGCCTCATTAATTTAGTTAGATTTTTGGAAGTTTCTTAAAAATATGAATCAAGTTAGTGTAATTAATATCAATTCTCCTTTTCTAGATCAAAAACCAGGCACCTCTGGATTAAGAAAAAGTACTTTAAAGTTTCAGGAAGAACATTATCTAGAAGTTTTTATTGAAGCAATATTACAATCATTAGAAGATTTAAAAGGTTCAACATTAGTAGTTGGTGGTGATGGCAGATATGGCAATATTGAAGCAATAGAAAAAATTGTCCAAATATGCATTGCTCACAAAGTTCAAAAGGTTATTGTTCCAAAATATGGTTTATTATCTACTCCTGCGACATCACATTTAATTAGAAAAGAAAAGGCTATTGGTGGAATTATTCTTTCTGCAAGCCATAATCCTGGTGGGATTGATGGCGACTTTGGAGTGAAATTGAATATCTCTAATGGTGGCCCAGCTCCTGAGATAATTACTAATAAGATTTTCAAGGCTTCACAATTACTAACTAGTTATAAAATTTGTAAAATTCAATTACCTGATTTTAGTGAATATGGAACTTATCCTTACGACGAAACTACCTTAGAAATTATTGATGGATTAACAGATTATTCTAATTTGATGGAGAAAATTTTTGACTTTGATCAAATTAGTGATTTTTTAAAAAAAGACTTCTCTTTAATCTTTGATGCAATGAATGCGGTTACAGGCCCATATGCAAAAAATATTTTTGTTGAAAAAATGGGTCTTGCATCTGATTGTGTCATGAATGGTAACCCTTTAAAAGATTTTGGAGGTTTACATCCTGATCCTAATCTTACTTACGCATCCCACTTGGCTGATTTGTTATTAAATAAAAAATCTTATAGTTTTGGTGCTGCATGCGATGGAGATGGAGATAGGAATATGATTTTAGGAAGTGGATGTTTTGTAAATCCTAGTGATAGCCTTGCAGTTATCACTGCTAATACAAAATGTGTTCCTGGTTATAAAGATGGTATTACAGGTGTGGCACGATCCATGCCAACCAGCTCAGCGGTTGATAATGTTGCTCGAGCATTAAATATACCTTGTTTTGAGACACCTACTGGCTGGAAGTTTTTTGGAAATCTTTTAGATTCTAATTTAATTACTTTATGTGGTGAAGAAAGTTTCGGAACAGGTAGTAATCATGTGAGAGAGAAAGATGGACTATGGGCAGTTTTGTATTGGTTACAAGTTTTGGCTGAGAAAAAATGTTCGGTAAGTGATTTGATGCAGAATCATTGGAATCAATTTGGTAGGAATTATTATTCAAGACATGATTATGAGGCAATTCCCTCAAATATTGCTAATCAAATCTTTGGTAATCTAACTTCTATGCTCGAAAATTTAAAAGGAAATAGTTTTGCTGGCCATTTAGTTAAATTTGCAGATAACTTTTCATATTTAGATCCCGTCGATAATTCCATAAGTGAAAATCAAGGTTTAAGATTGGTCCTTGATGATAATTCTCGAGTAATTGTGCGTCTTTCTGGAACTGGAACTAAGGGTGCAACATTAAGACTTTACTTTGAGAAATTTTTCGATCCTAAACAGAATCTTTCGTTAAATCCTCAGATCGCTTTGAAACCTCTAATAGATGATTTAGATGCTTTATTGAACATTTCAAAACTTACTCAAATGGAAACTCCTACAGTAATTACATAGAATTGAAAGTAATGATTTTTTGATTTTATTTATATGCATTCAGAAAATTTATTTACTAATTATTCTCAAATAGAAAACAATGCACCTTTGGCAGATAAATTAAGACCAAAGAATTTGGAAGATTTTTTTGGTCAACAATCAATCTTGAATGAGAATTCACTTTTAAGAAGTGCAATATTAAACGATAAGATCAGTAATTTTATTTTTTCTGGCCCTCCGGGTGTTGGAAAAACTACTCTAATTGAAATTATTTCTTTTAATACGCGGTCAAAATTAATTAAGTTAAATGCAGTATTATCAAGTGTTAAAGAATTAAGAAATGAAATCGCTAATGCAAAAGATAGATTAATAAATTCAAAAAGAAAAACAATTTTATTTATTGATGAGGTTCATAGATTTACTTCAGTTCAGCAAGATGCTTTATTACCTTCAATAGAAAATGGAACTATAACTTTTATTGGTGCTACAACTGAAAACCCTTTCTTTGCTGTTAATAAAGCGCTTGTTAGCAGGTCTCGTATTTTTACATTACTTCCTTTGGCAGAAAATGATTTGCAGAAAATAATACAAAAAGTCATTACTCACTATTCAAAACAAAAAGATTCAAAAAAGGTTTATTTCACAAAAGATGCTATAAGTCATTTGATTAAATTTTCTGGCGGAGATGCTAGGACATTAATCAATGCGCTAGAGATGGCAATAGAAATAACTGCTGAAAATGATGCTAAAGAAATCAACATTAATCTCTCAATAGCAGAGGATGCACTACAAAAGAAAAATATTGTTTACGATAAAAATGGTCAAAATCATTACGATGTAATAAGTGCCTTTATTAAGTCCATAAGAGGTTCTGATCCAGATGCAACTTTATTCTGGCTTGCGAATATGCTGGAGGCTGGTGAAGATCCTAATTTTATTTTTAGAAGACTACTTATATCTGCCAGTGAAGATATTGGAATAGCTGATCCTAATGCCATAGTAGTTGTACAATCCTGTTGTGATGCTTTTGATAGAGTTGGTTTTCCAGAAGGATTATATTTTTTAACGCAGGCTTCTTTATATTTAGCTATTTCTCCAAAAAGTAATAGTACGAAAAGTATTTTTAAAGCAATTGAAACAATAAAATCTTCCAATGCTTTTGATGTTCCACTTCATTTAAAAAATAATTCTAATAGTTATGTAAATCCTCATAATCATCCAGGTAATTGGGTCGTACAAGAATATCTTCCTAAATCTTTAAGAGGTTTAAAAATATGGGAACCAAATAATAATGGATGGGAAAAAACTCAATATGAAGAACTGCTTAGAAGAAAAGAAAATTAAAAATTTTTCGAACAACAAATAATCTCAGGATTAAAAGAAGTTTTTTCTTCGTAGGCTAAAGCGATAGTCCAATTATGGAAGTTAATCTGTGAATAATTTAAATGTATATTTTTCTTATTATGAATTAACTCTTTTGGCTTTTCAAAAAATTGCCAATATTTAATGTCTTTAGCTATTTTTCCATGATCCCATTTTATAGCCGCTTCAACAGCACACCATTGATTCAATATCATATTTTTTGTTAAATAATTATTATGGTTTGATTTATTGGTATGAAAAAAATATTTTTTTGCAAATTTTACATGGTTAAAATCTCTATCTCTTCTCTCAATATCAATCCCTATTTTGCCTTTGTGCCAGACTATAGTAATGGCATCTTTACAATGACTTAAACTGATATTTCCCATGCCAGAGGGTAAACTTGGAGGTTCTCCAGGTTGAGCATTAATTGGAATTTCTAGGGGGTCTAAATCAAAAAGTGTTGAAAGTGATTGTCGCAAATAAGCTCTTGTTTCTAAGAAAATCTTTGATCTTGAATTTGTTAGGTTTTTTGCAGTTTTAATTTCTTCTATAGTTGCGACATCTTGCACACCTTTAATCTCATAAAACCAAATTTTTGGTATTTTATATTCATACTCATTTAATAATTTCAATGGCTCTTAAGGTTGGCGACAAAGCACCAGAATTTAAATTAAAAGATTCTTTTGAGAAAGAAGTTTCTCTTAGTGATTTTAAAGGTAAAAGAATAATACTATATTTTTATCCAAAAGATAATACTCCAGGATGTACTAAAGAAGCATGTAATTTTAAAGAGAATTGGGATTTACTCCAAAATAATAATATTGTTGTGCTTGGTATTAGTAAAGATAATGCATCCTCTCATCAAAAGTTTATAGAAAAATTTAATTTACCTTTTATTCTTTTAACTGATCCTGAACCTTTCAAAGTTTCTTCTGATTACGATAGCTATGGACTGAAAAAATTCATGGGAAAAGAATATATGGGAATGATGAGAAATACTTTTTTAATTGATGCTGAAGGTAACATCGAAAAAATTTACTTAAAGGTAAAAGCAGCAATAATGGCTGATCATATAATTGCAGACCTTGGGTTAAGCTAAATTTTTTATGGACAGGTGGTGAATAATCATCCCCTCCATAACTAAATTAGGAGCATTGATAATCTTTTCTTTTTTAGTTTTTAGAGATTTTGTGAGTAATTGAGAGTCTCCTCCACAGATTATTAAAATATCCTTTTCGGGATTAAATAAACTATTAATCACGCCAGTAAGAGAGTTGATTACTCCTTTTAAGATTGCTTCTTCTGTATTAATTAAAAAATCTTTGATCGGAATATCATATTTTTTGGGAACTTTAAGATTTTTTGTATTTTGTTCCATTGATTTTAATTGTGTTAGAAAACCTGGAAGAAGTTGACCTCCAATAATAGATCCATTTGAATTCAATTTTGTTATTGATAATATTGTTCCAAAATCTGCAATTAGCAAATCTTTTTTGAAAGGGTTTTCAATAATTTTTAAAGCGGCAATGCAGGCAAGAGCTCTATCAACTCCAAAATATTCAGGAAGATTTGATAATTGGATATCTTTAGTTTTTATTTCATTTTCTTTTTTTAGCAAAAAATTTGGTAATTTTCCTACAGAAGCCCAAATTAATTGATCAAGATCTATATTTTCGGGAACTTTTTGCTCTTTTTTGGTATGGAAGAATTTAGATTGATTTTTAGAATATTGAGCCCAATGAAGCCTACTATTGCCTACTAATAGAAAATTTATATCTAAGACCATTGTTCTATGATCAATTTAATTATTAGTATGTATTCCACATTCTTGTTTAATCCCCCCAAATCTTGTATTTCTGCCTTTTGTATCAATACCATCGGGACTGCTTGAATGCCAATCTCCTACAGAAGAATAACCTTTGATAAAAAGTGGATGGGCAGGTAAATTATTCTCTTCCATATAATAAAAAATATCTTTATTTGTCCAATTTAATAAAGGTCTTAAAGAGAGTCTTTGACGAATTACGTCTATGAATTTCATTTTGTTTCTATTTTCTGTTTGACTTGATCTAACACCGCTTGCCCAGCAGAAAATATTATATTTTTCTAGACCATTTTCTAAGGGTTTTATCTTTCTCAATTCATGATACTTATCTAAATCACTCTCTTTTTTTGTTTCCCAAAGTTTTCCGTATTTGGCCTCCATTCTTGCTGGAGATAATTCACTTTGAAGAACTTCAACTTCTAATGATAAATTATCAATAAGCTTTTCAGCGTAATGGTATGTTTCTGGAGGAAGGTAACCTGTATCTATCCAAAATATTTTGATTTTTTTTTGTAGAGATAATTTACTGACCATATCTAAAAGGACTGATGACTGTATACCAAAACTTGTTGTAATAGCAAATTGATTATCAAACTTTTCATAACCCCATGTAAGCATTCCTTGAGGCTTCATATCTACAAGCTCTTGATTATATTTTCTCAAGTTAGTTTGAATATCTTTGTGGATTTTTTCAATCATTTTGATTATGAGTTTAATTTTATTTCGCTCAATTTAAAAATTATTCGTATAGTTTAATAATACATTTACGCATAACAATATTTCTCTAATGAAATCAATACAAAAACCAATAGTAATAGTTGGAGCAGGTTTTGCAGGTATGACATTTGCTTTGAATTTAAAAAATCTTAATCCTTCTTTACCGATTCTTGTGGTTGATTCTGCAACTAATTTTATATTTAAACCTTTAATGTACGAAGTTTTAAGTAAAGAAATAAGAAGTTGGGAAGCCACCCCAAAATTTGCAAATATTTTTTCTGATGCCGGTATAACTTTTTTAAGAAATTGTTTAACCAAGATTTCCTTCAAAGAAAATATTCTTGAATTTAGTGACGAATTAAAATTAAGTTATCAGTATCTCGTTATCTGTACAGGATCTATTCCAAATAGTTTTTTTATAAAAGGTGTAGATGAAAATTGTTATTTTTTTAATGATGTGCATGATTTAAATAAATTAAATTCTTTTTTAAAAAAATCACAAGATGCTGCGTTGTATAAAAAGTTATTCATAGTTGGAGGTGGTCCCTCTGGCATCGAGTTGGCATGCAAAATTAAAGATATATTTACAGACCAATTTGAAATTAATGTAATAGATAAATCAAACGAAATCTTAAATAAAAACAAAATTTTTAACAGAGAACAAGCTGAGAAGGCATTAGAAAAAAGAAAAATCAACATTCTTTTGAATTCCACAGTTAAAGAAGTCTCAGAAACTAAGATTAGTATTTCTAGCGAGGATGGAATAACTTCCTTTGATAAAGATATTGTTATTTGGACAGCAGGTGTTAAACCTAATTTGCCTTACTTAGAAACTGATCAAATAACAAAAAAATTTGGACGAATTTTAGTTAATAATAATTTGCAAATAGAAAACCATAAAAACTGTTTTGCTATTGGTGATATTTCAGTTATTGAAGGAATGGAGGATTTACCGATAACTGCTCAGGTCGCTATGCAAGAAGGAAATCATCTTGCTAATAATTTAGAACTTTTAATTCAAGGAAAGGATCCTTTACCCTTTCAATTTCAAGACAACGGTGAAATGATTAGCTTAGGAATTGGCGAAGCTTCAATTTCTGGGCTTGGGGTTACTTTATCTGGGAAATTGGCTTTTGAGGCAAGAAGACTGATATATGCTTCCAAGTTGCCTGATATTACAGAAAGCTTAAAATCTGCATCTTCATGGATATTCCAAAAAAAATCTATTTTTAAAAAGTTTCTTAAAAAAGATTATTCGAATTAAACTTTTTTGAAATATTGTTTTTGGGTATATTGAGTTAAATAAGTTTTGTATGAATTTAATTGCAGTAGTTAGTAATAATTTTGATGCGTTTATAACGGTAGTTGTTTTAATAATGTCAATAATTTTGTTTATTAGAAATACTATTGCACCAGAATTGACTGGTTTGTTATGTGTAGGAATATTTATATCTACTGGGGTTCTTTCTCCTGAAAAAGCTTTAGCTGGATTTGGTAGCCCCTCTTTAATAACCCTTATGGGTTTATTTGCAGTTTCCTCAGCATTATTTAAAAGTGGTGCCTTAGACAGAGTAAGAGAATTGATTTCTTCTGAAAGTATTCGAACTCCAAGGAAATTAATTTCTTTAATAGCTTTTTTGATTGCTCCAATATCTGGAATTGTACCTAATACTCCAGTAGTAGCATCGTTGTTACCTTTAATTGAGAGTTGGTGCGAGCGAAGAAATATATCACCATCAAAAGTTTTACTACCTCTTTCTTTTGCTACTTTACTCGGTGGAACTCTGACATTATTAGGTAGCTCAGTAAATCTTCTTGTAAGTGATATTAGTCAACAATTAGGTTATGGAGGTTTGGAATTATTTAGCTTGACTTCAATAGGAATTCCTGTGTGGCTTATAGGTACAACCTATATGATTCTAGTTTCTGACATGCTTTTGCCAGATAGAGGGAGAGATAAGGAGTTTATTAAAAATGGTGATATGAATATATATTTTACCGAAGTTACTATTCCCTCTACTTCAGAATTAGTTGGACAATCTGTCAGAAATAGTAGATTGCAAAGACGATTTGACGTTGATGTTCTGGAATTGCAACGAAATGGAAAAGTTATTCTTCCTCCTTTGGCTGATAGAAAGATTGAACCAGATGATAGATTAATAATCCGCGTTACAAGGGCAGACTTATTTAGGCTGCAGCAGGAACATACTATTCTGTTAGGAGAAAACAAAACATCTTTCGATGGGGCTAATGTTTTCTCAGATGATGAAGGTACAAAGACCTTTGAAGCCTTATTACCAGCTGGTTCAACTTTAGCCGGTGCAAGTTTGAGAGAATTAAGATTTAGGCAGCGTCATAATGCAACAGTTTTAGCATTAAGAAGAGGTCAACAAACTGTTCAGGAGAGATTAGGTCAAGCTGTTTTAAGGGCTGGAGATGTTTTATTATTGCAAGCACCGCTAGATTCAATAAGAGGTTTGCAAGCTAGTAATGATTTGCTTATTTTAGATCAATTCGAAGATGACTTACCTTTTTTGATAAAAAAACCTATATCGATTGCAATTGCAATAGGAATGGTAGTTTTGCCTTCGGTTTCTAATATTCCATTAGTAGGTTCGGTTCTTTTGGCAGTGATTGCAATGGTTGCTTGTGGATGTTTAAGACCTGCAGAGATACAAAAATCAATTAGGTTAGACGTCATTTTATTGCTGGGATCCCTATCGTGTTTTAGTGTAGCTATGCAGATAACTGGATTAGCAGATGTAATTGCAGTTAATCTAAACTTTGCCCTTAACGGAATGCCTCTTTATTTTGCATTAGTCATAATTTTTGTATCTACAGTTATTCTTACGCAATTTATAAGTAATGCCGCTTCGGTTGCTTTGATTTTGCCTGTTGCTATTGAATTCTCAAATGTTTTAGAAATTTCACCAAGCGCTTTAATAATGCTTGTTTTATTCGGTGCAAGTCAATCTTTCTTGACTCCAATGGGTTATCAAACAAATTTAATGGTTTATGGTCCTGGAAGATATAGATTTTTTGATATCGCAAAATACGGAGCTGGATTAACACTTATAATGTCATTTACTGTGCCAGCATTGATAATTTTAAATTACGGGTAATATCGTGAAATTCACAAGTAAGGTTTATAAGTTAAAAGATGCTTACAAAAAGCTATCTGTACCTCAATTTACTATTGTTACAGGCTTGTTTATTATTTGCCTCGGAACTTTAATTTTGAGCTCTCCATTATGTTCATCTTCAAAGGTTGGTTTGTGGGAAGCATTTTTTACATCTACTTCTGCAATAACCGTTACTGGCTTAACCATAATAGATATTGGTGTTGATTTAAATTTCTTTGGCCAAGTTTTCTTAGCTTTTATGCTTTTATCAGGTGGACTAGGATTAATGGCCATTACAACATTTTTACAAGGGTTTGTTGTAAAGGGGACAAAGCTAAGAACTAGATTAGACAAAGGAAAGACTTTAGATGAATTTGGAGTTGGAGGAATTGGTCGAACTTTTCAAAGCATTGCTATTACTGCGATTAGTATCATATCCTTGGGCGCAATTGTCTTATATTCTTTTGGATTTGTAGACATTCAAAATAATTGGGAAAGGCTATGGTCCTCGATTTTTCACAGCATTTCTGCATATAACAATGCAGGATTTTCGTTAATGTCAAATAGTCTTCAAGACTATAGAACAAATTATTTGGTGAATAGTGTTTTTGTTTTTCTCATTGTTATGGGTGGATTGGGCTGGCGGGTTATTGATGATATTTGGAGTCATAAAAAAAATCTTTCTTATAAGAAATTAAGCCTCCATTCCAGACTAGTTATTAGGACAAGTTTGTCTCTAATATTGTTCGGATCATTAGGATTCTTTATCACTGAATCATTGCTAAATAGTCAATTTTTTAATGATTTAAATTTGTTTGAACGGTTAATGTCATCTATCTTCGAAACAGTTAGTGCAAGAACTGCAGGCTTTACAAATTTTCCGATTTCTTTGAACTCTATCTCAGATACGGGCCTATTATTATTAATGACGCTTATGTTTATTGGAGCAAGTACAGGAGGTACTGGTGGAGGCATAAAAACAACTACATTTATTGCTTTAATGGCAGCAACTAGATCAACTTTAAGAGGTCAGAAAGATGTAATTATTAGCAATAGATTAATTTCAGATAAAGTAATTTTAAAGGCAGTTGGAATCACAGTTGGATCTTTGCTTTTTGTTCTTTTAATGGCAATGTTGCTTAGTACAACTAATACTTTTGTAAAAAAAGAATCATTCACATTCTTAGAAATTCTGTTCACTTGCATATCTGCATTTGCAACGGTTGGTTTTGATATTGGTTTAACCGCAAAATTAAATCATTTTGGTCAATTTATTATTATTGTGGGTATGTTTGTGGGTAGACTTGGGATCCTTTTGCTTTTAAGTGCACTTTGGCAGGCTCTTTATAAAAGTAGAATAGATAGACAAAAGAGAATTGGCTATCCTAGGGCTGATCTATATGTTTAGAATTGACTAAGTTTTATTATGGCTGATTGGTGGCAGTGGTCTCAAAAGAAAGAAAATGAAGCACTTACTTTTGCAGTTGTCGGCGTTGGAAGATTTGGAACCGCAGTTTGCAGAGAACTTATTAGTAATGGTGCTGATGTTTTGGCTGCAGATTATTCGGAAAAAGCTATTGATGATTTAAGGCAATTAGAACCTTCCATAGAAGCAAGAGTTGTAGATTGTACTGATGAAGAGTCTATGAAGGAATCGGGAATTCTTGAAATGAATACTGTTGTAGTGGGTATTAGTGAACCTATTGAAGCAAGTATAACTACAACTCTTATTGCTAAGGATAGTGAAGGTAGCAAAGTGAAAAGAGTAATAGCAAGAGCTACCAGTGACTTGCACGAAAAAATGTTAAAAAGAGTAGGTGCAGATAAAGTTGTTTTCCCATCTAGGATGCAAGGAGAAAGATTAGGTTTAGAATTAGTAAGACCAAACCTAATCGAAAGATTGGAACTAGATAATCAAACTGGTATAGATGAAATAACTGTTCCAGAGGAATTTATTGGAAGATCTTTAAGAGATTTAAATTTGAGGAAAAATTATTTAGTAAATGTTCTTGCTGCTGGGCCTGCTGAAGAGTTAACAGTTAATCCTCCAGCAAAATATATTTTGGAAAGAGGAAATATTTTGGTAGTCATGGGTAAAACTGTAGATTTACAGAAATTGCCTCAAAATTAATTATTTTTAATCAGATTTTTTATAGTATCTAATCCTTTGAGGAGCTCTTTTTAATCTTCTGACGCTTTGTTTTTCAAGTTCATCTCTAAATTTATCAGTATTTAAATTATTTTCTGAAACAGGTGATTTACTTTCTTTTTCGAAATATTTTTTTATACCCTCTTGTATTAACACTTTTGCCATATTACTTACTGTCCTAGATTCATTATCGGCCAAAATAGTTAATTGCTCACATATTAATTCTGGAAGAACTACCTGAATTCTGGGGGATTTAGGCTTCCCATTAGTTGAGTTTTGGCGGGTAGCCATGAGTCAAAGTTGATAACTGTTACTTATTAGTATACACAGTTAGTCAAGGATACTATCTTTGTGTATATTATTAGTAAGGAAATTTATGTCCGTATCAATTATTTGTTTTATTGTCCCATGAAAAATTCAAGAAAAATTGATTCTCCTAAAAGGTCGATAATTGATAAACCGAAAAAAAGATTAGTCAATTCTGATTCTCACGATCATGAAAATAGTGATGTTTTGGTATCAGCTGTAATTAGTCCATATTTGTTAACTCATCTTCATCATATTCTTCAACAGTCTGAGTATTATGCCCAAAAAGATGGTAGAAAATCTCACGCAGCTAACTTTGCGAAACTAAGAAAAGTTTTATGTTTAGACGCAAGAAGTATGGCAGATGCCTCTGCAAAAGAGATAAAAGATGTGGATAATGATTTATCTAATATTAAATATAATGAACAAAATGTAGCTTGAAGTAATAATCTATTAATAAATAGATTTTAAAACCATGTCCAGTAATGCTGAAAAGCTCTATAAGTTAATAGCCAACGATTCCAGAAAGAAACAAAGTCTGTTTATGACAGCCTTAACTAATCCCAAAAAAGCCTTAGATAAAATATGCGATATTGGTAGCGAGTTAAATATTTCTGTGACTAAAGAAGAGGTTATTGAATATTTGAGTACCATTGATGATGAGGCAACTAAAATGTGGTTAATCAAGGCTCGAGGAGGTCTTTAGGAAAAGGTTTCGAATAATTATTATTTGGATTAGGGATAGGTTTTATTCTTTTGTTGTAGCCACCTCCACCAGCCAAAGTCCAAAAAAACCAATAACTCGGAATTGCAAGAGCTGCAGCTATGAAAATCACGAAAATTTGTTCTATTCTTTTCATGATTTAATTTTATTCCACAAAATATTTTTTAGTAAATAATCCACAGATTTTGTAAATTCTATTTTTAAAACAGTGATTAGATTCGAAGATGTAAGCAAAATTTATTCTACAGATGTTGTTTTAAAAAATATTAGTTGGGAGATTAAAAAAGGAGAAAAAGTTGGCTTAGTTGGTTCTAATGGTGCAGGTAAATCAACCCAATTTAAGATTTTAATTGGAGAGGAAGAGCAAACAAGTGGAGCGATCATTAAAGAGGGAAATCCTAAAATTGCCCATTTAAAGCAAGAGTTTGATTGTAATTTGAATTTTTCAGTGAGACAGGAATTAGAAAGTTCTTTTAAAGATATACAAATTGTTGCCATTAAACTTTTAGAAATTGAGAATAAAATGAAATCGTTGGATATAAAAAAAAATTCCGATGAACTTGAAATATTTGTAAATCAACTCGCAAAATATCAAGCAAAATTTGAAGCTTTAGGTGGTTATAAAATGCAATCTGATGTAGAAAAAATATTACCAAGATTAGGCTTTTCTATAGAAGATGCTGATAAATTAGTTGGCAATTTCTCAGGTGGTTGGCAGATGAAAGTTGCACTTGGAAAAATTATCTTACAAAAACCTGATTTACTTTTACTGGATGAACCAACCAATCATTTAGATTTAGAAACTATTTTTTGGTTGGAAGAATATCTATCATCGCTTAAAATCGCAGTTATAATAATAAGCCATGATAGATATTTCTTAGATAAATTATGTAAAAAAATAATTTTTGTAGATAGAGGAACATCTGAAACATATAATGGAAACTATTCTTTTTTTGTCGAACAGAAATCTTTGAATGAAGAATCACAAAATAAGGCATATCAATTACAACAAAAAGAAATTGAGTTACAGAAGAGGTATATAGATAGATTTAGAGCTAGTGCAACTAGAAGTTCTCAAGCAAAGAGTAGAGAAAAACAATTAAAAAAGATTTCTAAAATTGAGGCTCCCATAGCAAAATCAAAAAGTCCTGTTTTTAATTTTCCAGAGTGCCCTCGCTCAGGAAAATTAGTTCTAAATATCAAAAATTTGTCTCATAGTTTCGAGGATAAAATTCTTTTTTTAGATATTAATTTAAAGATTTCTTCTGGGGAGAAAATAGCAATATTGGGACCTAATGGCTGCGGCAAATCTACATTGCTTAAAATTATTATGAAAAAAATATCTCCTGAAATTGGAGAAATTAATCTTGGTAAACATAACATAATTACTAGCTATTATGAACAGAATCAGGCTGAAGCACTTTCACTTGACGAAAGGGTTATTGATTTAATATGTAATAAGTCTCCAGAATGGTCCCAAAAAAAAGTTAGAACATTTTTAGGGGGTTTTGGCTTTCAAAATGAAACTGTTTTTAAATACATTAAACAACTCAGTGGGGGAGAAAAGGCAAGATTAGCATTGGCGCTCATGATTATTTATCCTAGTAATTTCCTTCTTTTGGACGAACCAACTAATCATTTGGATCTGCAATCTAAGGAAAACTTAGAATTAGCAATTAAAAATTATAAAGGTTCATTATTAATCATTTCTCATGATCGGTATTTTATTTCAAAGGTTGCAAATAGAATTATCGAAATTAAAGATGCTAAGTTATTTTCATATTATGGTAATTACGAATATTTTTTAGAAAAAACTCAAATTCATAAAAAACTTTGATTACTTTTACTAAAGTTTACATTTGGCTAAGTAAGATCACTCATTTATCTTTACATAGTTTACCGTCCTTGATTAATCTGAAAAATACAAAAATAAGTTTTAATAATTTATATGCAAAATTATGAATTCCAAGAAAAACAGTTTCAAATTTCTGATCCTATTGAAAGTTATTTTGAATGCATTACTAACTGTGAAATAAGGGATGGTAGATGTATTTCTATGTGTGTGGAAATACTTAAACAGAATGACAATTAAATCTTTTAGTTATTTCCTAGATTAGTTATATCAGTTGGTACTACTTTTAATTTAATAAATTTATTTCTACGCTTAAGTAATATATTTACTTGTTTATTAATACCATTTTTACTTATTTGGTCTATAACGTCTGATGCTGTTTCAATTTCTTTATTGCCGACTTTTACTATAATATCCTCTATCATTATTCCACTCTTTTCAGCTGGACTGTTTGGTACTACATATCCAACTTTAATAACATTATTTTTTCTCTCAGAATTGCTTTCTTCTATTAGGCTAATCCCGATCATAGGATGTATTACTTTTCCATTTTTTATAAGTTGATAGGCAATTTCCTTAGCTTTATTAATTGGGATTGCGAAACTCAAACCCGCTCCTGGACCTGATCTTATCAATGTATTAATACCAATTACTTCTCCTTCGCTATTTAATAGTGGACCTCCAGAATTGCCAGGATTAATAGCAGCGTCTGTTTGTATCAAATTAAGCTTTTTATCATATATTCCTAATTGAGCAACGTTTCTATTTAGATTACTAATAATACCAAGGGTAACTGTGTTTTCCAGTCCGAATGGATTTCCAACGGCTATAGCCCAATCACCAACTTTAATCTTTGCCGAATTGCCCAATTTCGCTTTTGGCCAAGGTCCTTTCCCTTCAATCTTTAGCACAGCTAAATCAGTAAAAAAGTCTTGCCCTATAAGTTTAGCTTCTAATTTTTTGCCATTGGTTAAACCAACTATCACCTTATCTGATCCATTCACAACATGAGCATTGGTCATTATAAGTCCATCTGCAAATATAAATCCACTACCTTGACTTTGCTCTATCCTTGGTCGATTGTCATTAGGCAAATCTAATCCAAAAAATCTTTCAAAATATGGGTCTAGAAATAGTTGAGAATTTCTAGGAAATTTTCTCTTTTTGATATATCTTTGTGTATCAATTGTCACTACAGCTGCACCGGTTCTTTCTACAGCTTTAGTTATGAAAGATTTGTTTGAAGATAAATTAACTTCATTAATTGTAGATTTACTTAATGGTTGGGATATTACTTTTGAAGGATATGTAATGCCCAACATAGTAAATGAGGCGATTAGTAATAGCTTTTGGATGTATCTTTTCAATTTTGATTTTTTTAAGTTCTTCGAAAGATTTATACACCATATCAGTATAATTTAAATATAACTACTAATTAGATTTATTGAATCTAGAGAATAATTTAATAACTTAAATTAGCTAAATTTCTTTTTTTCGGGCTATGATATTAAACATATAACTAACTAATTTATAAGTTTAATGACTATTCTATTTCCAATCATATATTCTGCAGCCTTAACTTATTTAGTTTGGAAAGCTTTTAAAGTAATGTCTAATGGCTGGGGTATATCCGATAATAAAAATAAACGTTTCAGTACTTCAAGTTTTAAACAAAAAAAGTACACAATACATCCAGAACTATTAGATAAATCAGGAAACATAACAGAAGAGGAACTATTAACAGTTAGATTTTCTAATGACGATAACTCTACATTAGAAGAAAAAGGTTCAACAACTGATTAATTAAATTACATCTAAGGAAAAAAATTGGAATTAAGAACAAAAATTGTCTCAGCGGTAATAAGATCCCTCAAGTTGCCACCAAGGTTTCGTTTAAAAATAGTTAAAGAAGATCCAGTGAGACTTGAACTAAGTCTTACTCCTTCTTACGGTAAAAATCCAGTTATTGTTGGTATAGTTGAATCTTTAGACTTAGTCGCCCGAAGAGATAGAGAAGGTAGACTTCCCAGAGATCTTCAAGGGACTTGGGACTGGACTGTAAGACATGGAAAAGTTAGTACTGGAGGTTGGAATCCTATGTTAAAAGAAGCATTGCAAACAATGTTTGATACAGGATTGCCAGCCATTGTATTTGAGGAATTAACTGGAGATGAGTATCGACCTGTTGATGGAGTAAGACATGTTAAATAATTAATTTATTATTTATCATAAATTCTTCCTTAAAACGTTAAAATGATTTGAAAGATAATCTAGTTAATTATGAATAATGACAATCAACCAAGATTTGGCTTCGTAAATTTCGCAGAAACCTGGAATGGTCGTATGGCAATGATGGGTATTTTGATTGGACTTGGGACTGAATTAATTACTGGACAAAGTATTCTTAGACAAATTGGAATAGGTTAGCATTTTACTTTACTTCTTCTGCTTCCACTTCAATGGTACTTTCACTAGGTTTATTATCAGATTGATTGTTTTTACTAATATTTTCTAGATTTGCCCCACAATTCATGCAGTTTTCACTTAAGCCTAGGGATATAGCACCACAACTATTACAAGTACTTATTTTTGATTTGTAAGAGTTAAAACCTACAAATACTAAAATTACTAATAGTAGAGTAATTAAAAATAATAGGAGTAGGATATTACCGAGAAAGCTTATGAAAAAGTTTATTCCAAAAATTGGAATAAATATAAGTATGATTAATGAGTAAGTTAGAAGATTTTTATTAGCTTTAAGGAAATAATTCATCTTAGTTATTGTTTTTTATAATTTCTTTTTTTATTTAATAAAGTCATACTAGCAATAACTACGCTCCAGCACTGTCCAAAATATAAAATCACTCCTAATAGCCATACCCATAAAGTAAGTACAAGAAAACCTCCAATAAAACCATATGCTTGAAATCTTACTCCAAGTGAAAGAATACTTTTACTTACTGCTAGGTTCAAAGTAGTTAGGCCAATTCCAATAAGAAATGATCCAGGTAAAAGTGGTTTTAAAGGAACTTTTCGACTTGGTAAAAGGGCTTGTAATAAAAGAGCCATTAAAGAAAATCCGATTAGTGGTATTGCAAACTGACCAACTTGCAATAGCGGTAACTTTAATAATAAATCAGAAATAAGATTATTAGATTTTGAAAGATTTTCTAAAACGTTACTTGGGATCATCCTAAGATTTGCACTAATCTGATCTAGTACCATTAAAAAACCAATAAAGAATACTATTAAAAAGGCTTCAACTCTATTTCTGAGAAATCTCGAAGCTTGCACTCTCCAAGCAGCATTTACTTTTTTAGAAGGTATTTCGTCTTCCCAAAGCCTATCCGAACCTCTTTGAAGAGATAGATATGCATTTCCTGCTGTAAAAAGCAAAAACATAGCCCCTAGGATACCTGCTCCAAAACCTTGATCTATCAAATTAAATAATGTTGTTTCTACTAACTCAACTACTGAAGGAGGTAAAATCTGAGAAGCAATAGCAATTATTTGTTGATCTAATCCCTCTTGTTTTCCTAAGAACCATGAAGCTATTGAAAGAGAAATTAGAAGAATAGGAAAAAATGATTGAAGTGTGTAGTATGCAAATGCAGCGCTTAAATCAACGCAATCAGATTTGCTCCATCGCTCACAAGCTCCCCACAAACTTTTCAGTATCCATGTTGAACTTCGCTGCATATTAATTTTCTTCAAATATTTCATTTATTTACTTATTTTTTATTGTATCGGATTAAGAAGTTTTTCAAGCAATTATTGATTTATCATGCAACTATTTTTCCAATAATAAGTTGCCCCATGGCTTTAAAATTTCAACTTTTTCTATAGATCTACAAGCAATTAATGGAAAATTTACATCGCTCAAGTCTTCTCCTGAAACTAAATTTCTAGGATCTGTTTCTAACCACTCTATAGAACAATTGAGTTCTTCTAATAGCAGCCAGGCTGCTGCAATATCCCATATTTTAGGGGTTGATTCTATTGCTCCGAAAGTTTGTCCCATCCCTACACTCGTAAGATTTAAACTCGATACACCTAAAAGTCTGATTTTGCCAGGAAAAACTGAGTTTGGTTTTTTTTGTAAAATTTTTATTGATCTACTACACAAAGAAACGCATTCACTTTGATGATTATTTTGGCTAGAGTCTATTTTCTGGTTATTTAACCAAACCCCTTTACCTTTAATGGATACAAACTTTTTTTTCAATGTAGGAATTATTAAAAAAGAAGATTGCGGTTTACCATCAACGAACCTTGCCACTGATATAGACCAGTAAGGAATACCTGCAGCAAAATTTGTTGTCCCATCGAGTGGATCGACCACCCAATAAGCCTTTGAGTTTGGAATGTACTTTTGCCCTTCTTCACTAAGGACACCCTCACCTGGAGCTATTGAAGCTAAGCCATCTACGATTGTTTTGTCACTCCATAAATCACAACTTGTTAATAACGATCCATCTGCTTTATTGGTGGCGTTAATATTTCCAAAATCTTTTTTTTGACGTTGACTTACTAATTCAAATAAAGAATCTAATTCATTTAGTTGCTTATTAGTTAAATTTGGAGGATTCATATTTGTATATTGCAAATAGACTCTGTATATTTAATTTTAGTATTATTACTACCCAAACAATTTTTACTCATATCAAGAAAAGTTAATCTTTCTAGTTCATCGATATACAGATTGTAATTATATATTGCATTAATGTTTTTTGATTTAGCATTACTTAGTTCGCTTTGCCTAATAAGAACATCTTTTAGAGTCGATATCCCAACATCGTATCTAAGTCTGGAAAGCCTTACAGATTCTTTGCTAGATTCAATTTCTTTAAGAGAAGAAATTATTTTCTCTTCATTTAATTTAAGATTTAAGTAGGCTTTACTAATACTTGTGGTCAAAACATTTTTTAGATTTTCATAAGCATGTTTTTCAGCTTCTGCATCTTCTATTTTTGATTTGTAAGAGTTCTTATTTTGTCCGCCATCAAAAATATTCCATGAAAAATTTAGACTTATGGTATTTGTATAATTAGATCCAGATTTTTCAGAGTCGATATTAGTTGTTAGAGATTCACCCTTTGAAAATGTACTAGATAATGTATTGCTGATGTAGATATTTGGCTTATTTTGAGCTAAAAAGCTATTTGCTTGGCTATTTTTGATTGATTTTTGAAGAATAAGGTTTTTTAAGGAAAGATTTTTATCCAAACCTTCATTAATATTTTGACTCAACTTATGATTCCAGAACCCTATAAGATTTTGCTCTTTAGTACTTTCAAAGTCATCCTTAATATTAAGAATCTCTCTAAGAGAAATTTTATTAATTTCATGTTCTATTTTTTTTTCATTAAGTGATTGTTGATCTCGAGATAATTGAGCTTCTGCTTCAAGAACTTCAAATTTTGTACCAATTCCAGCTTCTAACTTTGTTTGAGCATTGTCTAAACTTGTAATTGATAAATCAAGTGTAAATTTTTTATTTTTGATATCTTGAAATGATTTTTGGTATTTGTGATATCTGATTCTTGCTTCTTGAATTAAATCTTTTTTCTTAATCTCATAATTATTTTCTGCAATTTTGTAATTTGTTTTGGCAATTTTAATTTCAGATCCTCTTAGCGGGGCAATTACATCCCATTTAATATTTAGAGACGGATTAGCCGTAAATTGTGATGTTTTTAAAGTAGGTGAATTGCTATTGTACTTTTTACCTGCGACATATTTTGGTAAACCATTGGCTTGAAGATCTAATGATGGGTATCTTTTGGCAATTTGACTGGAAAGATTAAAGCTTGCAGATGCTACTAGGTTTTGTAATGATTTTAATTCTTGATTATTTAATATAAGTTTTTCTATTTCTTGATAATCAACAAAAGGAATATTTGATTTTTCTTCTAAAGCACTATCAATGTAATTTTTTGTTTCGCTCGATAGAACATTAAAGGTATTCATACTTAGAGTAAGCGGCAATAATAAGAAAGGATTTATTACTCTTCTAAGCATGTTTTATAGTTTCGAAAATATTCGATTAACCAATCAAAGTATTAATAATATCATTTGAATCATCAAGAACGTGAATTTTAGTATTTATTTGATTCTCAACTTCTTGAATATTTTTATCATCTAAAAATAAATCAGTATTAATTTTTAACATAATAGATGGTATGTAAACAGCTTCTCCTAAATCCTTATTTTTCAGACCGTAAATTAGATCTTCTCCAGTAAGAAGACCTGTAACAACTTGATCTTGACCCCAATAAATACTTGGCAAACCATATAAATTAATTGTTAATCCATTAATTAAGTTTAATTTTTTAACTGTAGGAATTAGGGCTTCATAAACTAATTTACCAACAATCCAACTAACTTTTTTTGGCTTTTTTACTTTTTGGGGTAGGTTTTTAGTCTTCTCTCTTAATGCTTCTAGAAAATTTCTAATAGTCCCAACTCCATTAGATTCTTGTGGCATATTTTCGTAGGTTTTGTAACTAGGTAAATTTGTACCAGCAATTAAATACCATTCGTCTGCTAGCCAACAAAAACGAGTTCCAAGAGTAATTTGTAGAGAGGTTTGAATTCTCTCTACTTGTTTAATAGTTTTTTTTGCGTATTCTGGGCTTATTGATTTCAATCCATCATTTTCAGGTCTAAATTTTGTAAGTCCTACAGGAACTATTGCTACTGAAAGAACTGTTTGAGAGAGCTTTTTGTAAAATTCAGCAAGTTCCAAAATTGACTTCTCAAGAATATCCCCATCATTTATATCTGGACAAACAACAATTTGAGCATGTATTTGAATAGAGTTTTTTTCAAACCACGAAATTTGATCAAGTATCAATCCTGCTTTTTTATTTTTTAATAATTTTTCTCTTGTAGCGGGATCAGTAGCATGAACTGAAATAAAAAGTGGGGATAGTTTTTGCATAGCAATTCTTTCCCAGTCTTCTTTTTTTAAATTCGTAAGAGTTAAATAAGAGCCATATAGGAAACTTAATCTATAATCATCATCTTTTATATAAAGGCTTTTTCTTTTACCACTTGGCTGTTGATCAATAAAACAAAATGGACATCTATTATTGCATTGCTTGATTGAATCAAATAATGCATCTTTAAAATTTATACCTAAATTAACGTCTTGATCTTTTTCAATATTTATATTGTGAATCTCATTATTTTTATCTAAAACTGATATATCTAAAATTTCTTCACTAATCAGAATCTGATAATCAATTAAATCTCTTGGTTTTTTCCATTAATACTAATAATTGAATCACCTGATTCAAATCCTATTTCTTCAGCAATAGAATTAGCTTCAATACTTTCAATTTCTGCAGGGTTTATTTTATAAGTAATATTAGGAACCAAAAGATCAATGGGATCTTCCTTGTAATTAATTTCTTGCCACACAATTTAAGGCCAAATACTCTTATTTATATTTATTCTAAACTTATATATGACTCAAAGTGTATTAAATACTTTTAAAAAACTAAATATAGGTTTGAAATTATGGGCCTTTTATTTATTAAAATATGGCATTCGCAGTTTTCTAAAACACAATTTAGATTAATTAAAAATAACTTTTTTCATTGAAAGAATTAATTACAAAAAATTTAGAAGTAAAAGATAAATTCAACTATGAATCCCATAAGCCAGTTGATTCATACGAAAATAGTTTTTTATCAAATCCTATATCTTTAAGATTGTGGTCTTCTTTTTTTGTAATTTTACCTATTTTTGTTCAAGCCCCGTGGGTTAGATTAGAACCAATAAGTGCTCTTTGCTTTACTTTTGTTATTGTCTTAGTGGCAATTGTTTTGAATCAGAAAGGATCAAATAAGTGGTTTATTGTCAGTTCATTATTACTTGGTATATCAGGTAGTTGGCTTGGTGGATGTTTGTTCTGGGGATGGTTAAGCCCATTTCCGATCCTACACATACCTGTTGAGGCTGTAGTTCTCCCATTGGCTTTAATTGGATTTGGTACTAATTGGAAAATAGGTTCAAGTTTTTATATCTCTTCTTTATTTGGAACCGCAGTTACCGACATTACAATATTTTTAATCGGAATCATGGATCAATGGAGGCAGGTAATTACAGCGGATTCTGAAAATGCACCAATGATTCTTCAAAAAACTTCAGAGAGTCTTATTCAAATAAAATCAGTATCTATTATCGTTTTTGTTGCTCTCATACTGTGGTTTATTTCAAAAGAAATTTTAGATTCTGGCACAATTAATACTACTCGTGGTAAAGCACTCTTAGTTTCTGGTTACGTAATTCAAACGACATTAATTGTTGATGGTATTTTTATTGTTTTAGCAATTCTGCAACCAACTTTTAGTGGATTGGTTTAATGTTAAGGCCTCCATTTTCGCAAGAACCGATACCAATAAATAATTGGGATGTAATCGTTATAGGCGCTGGAGCTGCTGGCCTTATGACTTGTCTTGAATTGCCTTCAAGTTTAAAAGTGCTTCTTTTAAATAGAAATACTAGTAAGGTATCTTCCAGTAGATGGGCTCAAGGCGGAATTGCATCTGTTGTTAGACAAGATGATTCATTTGATCTTCATGCTGAGGATACTTTAAAAGCAGGTGATGGACTATGTGATTTTCAAGCTGTAGAAATGCTAGTTAAAGAAGCTCCAGGTTGTGTAGAAAGGTTGCAGAATTTAGGGATGATTTTTGATCAAAGTTCTGATCAACTAGCTACTACCTTGGAAGCAGCCCATTCACGAAGAAGAGTCTTACATGTTAAAGATCGTACTGGACGAGCATTAGTTGAAGTTCTAGAAGATCATATTGAGAATCAAAAAAATATTCTTCACTGCAGGGGTGTAAGAGTAACTGAACTTCTCATTGAAAATAAAGAATGTAGAGGAGTTCAGGTTCTTGATGGAGCAAATTTATATTGGATTAAATCTAGAGCTGTTGTTTTGGCTACAGGTGGGGGTGGGCACTTATTTACAAATACAACAAATCCTGCTCAATCCTCTGGTGAAGGGATTGCTCTTGCATGGAAAGCAGGAGCTGCTATCGAAGATTTAGAGTTCGTGCAATTTCATCCAACAGCTTTAAAATTTTATGGTGCACCTTGCTTCTTAATATCTGAGGCACTTAGAGGGGAAGGAGCAATTTTAGTTGATAAAAATGGTGAAAGTCCAGTTAAAAATCTTGAAAATCGTGATCTAGCTACTAGAGATCAGGTAAGTAGAGCAATTATGAAAAATATGCATGATAATAATGTAGACCATGTTGGCTTAGATCTTCGGTACATTGACCCAGAAAAAATTGTAAAGCGCTTCCCCACGATCTTAAGTCGATGTCAGGATTATGGCGTTAACCCTTTAAATGAGGTTATTCCAGTAGCCCCTGCAGCTCATTATTGGATGGGAGGTGTTAAAACTGATCTAAATGCATCTTCAACAAGAAAAGGATTATATGCCGTTGGAGAAGTTGCTTCTACAGGTGTTCATGGTGCTAATAGATTGGCAAGTAATTCACTAATGGAGTGTCTTGTTTTTGCAAGAAAAATGTCTTCTATTGTTTTGAATGACCTTTCCAAATTTGAAAAATTTGATAGATCATTTCAAGAGTTCGATATTGAAGATCCTAAAGAAGATCAAATTTCTACAATTGCTGAAAAAATTGATGAACTAAGAAAACTATGTTGGTTAAATTTAGGTGTATCTCGAAATAAGGTAAATATGAGTAAATTTTTAAATTACATTCAAAATGATATAGATAAATTAAATAAAAATAATTTACTAAATAGTCTTGAAAAAATAAAATTTGATCAAAAAATTAAACTTAGTGAACGCAATAGAAGAGCATTAAATCTTTTACTTGATTTAAAGAATAGACAAATAACCACAATAACTTTATTAAAAGCTTGTCTATTTAGAGAAGAAAGTAGAGGAGGGCATTATAGAGATGATTTCCCTGATAAAAATCAAAATTGGGAATGCCATACTAGACAACAGTTAGATCAAAAAATTCAAAAAAGATTTATTAAAAATTAAGATCTCCCTGATAGTCGGTTTTTGTTGCTAATTCATTCAAGTCGCGAGTACCACTTATGATTTCTCCATTTATTTCCCAAGAAGGAAATCCACTAATTCCTTTCGTTTGGCATAGTTCATGCTGATTATCTTTACCATCTTTAGCACATTCAACAACTTTTAATTCTTTAACTGCTTCCACACCAAATAATTGTTTCTGATCGTGGCAATGCGGGCACCAGTATGCACTATACATAACAATATTTTTTTCACTTAAAAATTTTGCAAACTTCACCTTCTGGGGAGAGCTTGAAGTGGTAATTATTGGTGATACATTTTCAGTGGGGCTTTCAACATCAATAGCATTAGAGGGGTCAACGTTTGTTGACCAAATTAGGCCCCCCAGCAGAACACTAATGGCTACAATGAATCCTCTAAAAATCATAGGTTCTCTACTTTCGAACTTTGCACCAATCATAGAAATTATGAAGATAGAAAACGATAAAATTGCTGAAAGTATACAAAAAAAGCAATATGCTTGAATCTTAAAAAACATTATATTTATCAACAAAAAGCTAAATGTTGATGACGCACAAGAAATTAGAAATACTAACCACCATAAAAACTTATTTAGTTTTTCTTTTGGGGAAATTAAATTAAGCGAGAGTATTATTGTGATAAGTAATATTGATAAATATGTTATAAATCCAGCTAATGAGAGAGGTATATTAACTTGATTATTTTCAAATAAAGTACCCCAAGGACTATTTAAAACGGTTTCACAACCATTTTGTATCCCTGGGCATGAAAGCGAAGTAAATAATCCCCAGTTTTTTAAAGTAATCGAACCTGTATCAACTATGCCTATAGTGCTAAGAATTGCGATTATGATTTTTGGCCATTTCAAATCTTTTTTATTTCTTCTGTTTAAAGTCTTAAGAGCCATACAAAAAGAAAGTTTGTTATTTACATTATCTATCCTAATATTATCTTGGCATGAGAGTTATATACGAAATGCTGTCTAAATCTTTTAATTCTTATTTTTCAAGTTGTGAAACAAAATAGTCTCAATGTAAAAGAAAAAAAACTATCTAAGATTGCATTCAGTCATGTTGGTTGTGAGAAAAATCTTGTAGATACTGAACATATGCAGGGCTTATTAGATAAAGAGGGTTATGAAGTTGACAGCAATATAAATGATGCAAATGTTGTTGTTGTAAATACTTGCAGTTTTATTGAAAAAGCTAGAGAAGAATCTATTAGAAAAATTCTAGAATATACAAATCAAGGAAAGGAAGTAATAGTTGCAGGCTGTATGGCGCAGCATTTTAAAGATGAGCTTATAAAAGAAATCCCTGAAATAAAAGGTTTGGTTGGAACAGGAGATTATCAAAAGATAGCCAAGGTTTTAGACAGAGTAGAAAAGGGGGAAATCGTTAATGAAGTTTCAAAAATACCTGAATTTATTGCAGATGAGGAAATGCCTCGTTTTGTAGAAAAAAATAAATTTGTTGCTTATCTTCGCATTGCTGAAGGCTGCAACTATAATTGCGCTTTTTGTATTATTCCTAAGTTGAGAGGTCCTCAAAGAAGTAGAACAATAGAATCTATAGTTTCAGAAGCTAAAAGTCTTGCAAAAAAGGGTATTCAAGAAATTATATTAATTAGTCAAATAACAACTAATTATGGTCAAGATATTTATGGAAAACCATCATTATCCAAACTTTTGAATGAGCTTTCTAAAGTTTCAATTCCTTGGATAAGGATACATTATGCTTATCCAACAGGTTTAACTGATGAAGTTATTAGAGCTTTCAAAGATTCAAAGAATATAGTTCCTTACTTTGATTTGCCACTGCAGCATAGTCATCCAGATGTGTTGAAGAGTATGAATAGACCTTGGCAAGCTTCTTTGAATGAATCAATTTTGGAGAAAATTAGAGAAGAAATTCCATCTGCAGTATTAAGAACTAGTCTCATTGTTGGTTTCCCAGGAGAAAAAAAAGAACATTTTGAACATCTTCTCGAATTTTTGGATAGGCACAAATTTGATCATGTGGGAGTGTTTATTTTTTCTCCTGAAGAAGGAACTGCAGCTTTTCATTTGCCAAATAAAGTATCTCCAGAGGTTGCAGAGGCAAGAAAAGATAACGTTATTTCAGTTCAACAAAATATCTCTAAAGATAAAAATCAGACATATGTTGGTTCAAAAATGAAGATTTTGGTAGAAAAAATATCAGACAATAACGAATTAATAGGTCGGTCCTACAATTTCGCTCCTGAAATTGACGGAGCAGTAATTTTATCTGTTAAAGACAAAATTGATTTGAAAAATTATATTGGTAAATTTGTTGAAGCAAATATTTCTTTTGCTGATGAATATGATTTGTATGGAGAGACTATTAAAATTTTGTAGTTTTTTTAAATTAATTTAACTGCTCTTAAAAGCTTATCTAATGCGAAAGCAGCTCCAAAACCAAAACCAATAAATGCAAAATAGAAAATGATGTTCATTAATTTTTTATTTTTACTTAATTTAACATCAGATGAAAAGATTAGATTTTTTCGTTTAATTTCTTAATCTTGGATATAGGGTAATTTTTTGTATAAACATTCTTCTGCTTTTTGTAGTTCCCGGCCTAAATATAGAGCATGGTCGAATCTGGTTATTAAGTCATTTCTTTCTTCAGTGATCAATATTCCAAGTTGTTTAGCACTAATACCTTTAAAAACTTCATTACTAACTCTTTTATTTCGAGAGTCGCATTTGATTGGTTCATTGGTTTCTGGGTCAAGCGCATAGCCTTCCTCATCGATGTTATTTAAAAAGTGCTCTAAAATTATTTTATTTTCTTCTAAATCTACTTTTATAATAAAATAGCCACGTGGATCTAAGTCTATATATCGGTTGGATAGATTATTATCAATCTTTATTTTTTCATCTAAATTTTTACTAGAATCCATCCTTAGAAGTTAATAAAAACTATATTAATAATATAATCTTTCGTAAAGCCAAATAATTTTTTATTTAAAGGGTATAGAATTATTCTCAAATTCAATTTCCCTCTCGGTTTGTTGATTAACTTCATTTAGCCAAGGATAAATTATATTTTCCATATTTTTGTCAAACCACTTATGCAAGCTAACGGTGCTTTTTGCAAAAAATCCCCTCCGCCTTTTATGTTTACCACCTGCTCCAGGATCAAAAAAATGGATACTATTTTTTATTGCCCATTCAATTGGCTGGTAGTAACATAATTCAAAATGTAAATTAGATATGTCTTCTTGACTACCCCAATATCTACCCCATAAGTTGTTTTTATTTTTAACGCACATTGACATAGCAAAAAGATCATTAGAATCATTTTTTGATGCGCTAAAAAGTAAAAGATTTTTTTTATTATCAACAATTTTTTCGAAAAATGTAGATGTTAGATATTTACTTCCCCAAACTCCCCACCTCGAGCAATGCTGTTCATAAAAATTATGCATTTTTTTGAGGATTTCTTGAGTGATATCATCTTTATGGAAAATTTCTATTTTAATATCTTGTTTAGCAATTGATTTCCTCTCTTTTTTGATATTTTTTCTCTGATTAGAGTTAAATCTAGAAAGAAAATCATCAAACGTTTTTTCTCCATTACTCCTCCATTCACTGCTGGAATTTATCCATTTATAGTATCCCAAAGATTTAAGATGGTTGCCCCAGCTTTCATCAATATATAAAAAATTACAACTTAAAATTTTGTTTGTAATCGCAAAGCTTTCGATATTGTTTATGAGTAAATTTGTAATTTCTTTCTTATCTTTATTTTTTTTATAAAGAAATTGATATCCATTTACAGGACTATAAGGACTCATTCCAATTAATTTAGGGTAATAATTTAAATTCAGCTCTTGAGCCAATCGTGCAAATGATTGATCAAAAATGAATTCTCCATAGCTATGATTTTTTAAAAAAAGTGGAGCAATTCCTAATATTTCTTCATTTTTATAAGCAACAAAATACAGAGGCTGCCAACCAGTTTCTCTTGAAACACTTTTTGATATTTCAAGGTTTTTAAGCCAAGTCCATGCATAAAATGGATTATTGATTTCATTTGCTAATTCATTCCATATCTCCTTGGAGATTTCCTTAATTGACAATTTGACTTCAACTTTATGTATTTTTTGGTTCATTTATTATTTAATCTATTTCAAATTTTTTTGTAATGAAGATGGATTTCATTATTCATTAAATTTTTAATTGATTTTATTTCCCATAGTCTTTTGAGATTAAGAATTTCATTTGTTTGTTCTGGAGGGATCCATGTATATCTACCTCCAATAATTCGTGGAATTATTGTAATTTTTATATCAGTTATTAGATCCTCTTTTATAAATGAATTTATAAGTTTTGCACCTCCTAAAAGAGCTAGATTATTTATGCCTTGTTTTTTTAGTGAAATTAAAGTTTTCTCCCATGAATCTTCGAAAAAGAGTTGTTTCTCGAAGTCATTATTCGATGAATTATTAACTTTACTTGAGCTTATTAGCCATCTTCTAATTGGTTGTCGAAAGTATTTCCAATTACTGTTAAAGTTTTTGCTATTTGAAGCAACTATAGAAATTGGTTGGCTTTTTGATATATTTACTTCGTCATTATCATTACGATTTTTAATTAAGTAAGTTGATTGATGAGCTATTAAAGTGCCTAAACCAAAAATGGTGGCGTCAACCATTGATAAGTTTTGATTTAACATTTTTTTATCTTCTTCACTTCCAAGATGGGATTCTCCACCTCCAGGAAATGCAATTCTCCCATCAAGACTAGATGCTATAACGATTATTACTCTTGGGGTACTCAAGTTTGTGTGACTAAGCTATTTTCAAATTTCAACTTCAATGAATTGGTTAACTTTTGATCAACATAAATTTCTGCAGCGTTATTTGGACTCTCTTGGAGTCTTATTTTGTGTAATGTTGCACCAAGATTATGTATTGGTTTTTTCAGAATATCAGAAATATATAAAGCTATATTTTCAGCAGTTGGAACACAATTATGGAAAAATTCGATGTCCTTATTTAGAAAAGTATGATCTAGTTGTTCAACAACTAAATCATTAATTATCTCTTGGAGGGCAGATAAGTCGCAAACCATTCCTGTTCTTTTATCAATGTCTCCTTTTACGGTTATTTCGACAAGATAGTTATGACCATGTCCATTAACTCTGGCACATTTACCATAGATTTTTTTATTTTCATCAAAGGATATCTCTTCTTTTGCAAGTCTATGAGCGGCTGCAAAATGAGTTTGTACTGTTAAAAATGCTTCCATGTTTTTTCCAAAATAATCTGCCCATAAATTTGGGTTTTCATAAAGTCTTAGACTTGTAAGAGGTAAATCATCCTTTAGACGACTCCAAATGACCTTTACTAATGCTTCAGTTGTGGGAAGTATACCCTCTTGATTATTTACATTAAATTCAGGCCAGACATCATTTAAAAAACGAAAATCTAATTGTCCAGTAACCTTATCTTTAATAGAGTGTTTTACATCAGAGAGATTAAGTACCATTCCATTAGAGTCTAGTTCTCCACCCATTGAAACAATAAGTTCATAATTATGACCATGACCTGGTGCAATACTGCACTTTCCAAAAAAAGATAAATTTTCTTCTGGGCTTTTTTCAGGCAGCCAATAACGGTGACTAGAACTAAAGCAGGCACGTCGAGTTATGACGCATTCACGTCCTTTTCCATGTAATGGTTTGGATTGTGTAGAAGTCATACCTGTCTGCGATAATACTATCTTAAGGTTTTAAATACGCTTTTGTCTTTATGGAACAATCCATTATCGAAAAAACAGTTCATACTATCAAGGGCAGAAGCATATTTTTAATAGGAATGATGGGTTCTGGTAAGTCACAAACTGGTTTGAAGCTAGCTGAATTATTAAAGTATAAATACATTGATTTAGATTCATTAATAGAGAAGTTGGCAAAAAAATCTATCAATCAAATTTTTAATGATGAAGGAGAAGATAATTTCCGTGAATTAGAAGCAAACTGCCTTAAAGAAACTATCAAAATTCCTTCATTAGTAATCTCAACTGGGGGAGGAATAGTTACCAAGTCGGAAAATTGGGGAATCTTAAGACAGGGAATAATTGCTTGGATAGATCTCGACAAAGATATAGCAATTGAACGATTGAAAAATGAAATTGAAAATAGACCACTTCTTCAGGGAAAGAATCTAAATGATTTATATATGAGTATTTTTCAATCTCGAGAAAATTTGTATTCTCAAGCAGATTTAAGAATTCAGGTAAAAAAGGAAAATATTGAAGAAGTCGCTATGAAAATAATTAATGCAATTCATAAAGAAATAATTAGTTAATCTGGTTCAATTCTTACTGCAAACCATTTGATAACGAATCCAAATTTTATTTCTAATTCATAAGTGCTTTCCAATAATTCTTCTAAAAATTCCTGATCAGGATCTTCTATATTTTGATATATTGTTTGTGTTTCTGTCTTACTAAGCCAATTCTTCAACCATAAAATTGCTTCTTGCTTTGATACAATTTTTTCTTTTGAGTCTGGCTCTAATAATACATAATGATCTGATGCTCTTATTAGTGGATTTGACATAATGAAAATTCTTTTTGGATTACTTCTTTGCTTGATTTTTCAAGGAATTTTTTTAGAAAGTTCTTTTGCTGTAGTAGATTCTAACGTACGAGAGTTTTTGGAATATCGTGTAAATCAATGGCCAGAATTATATTTGCCAAATTTTAAATTATCTGATATATCTAAGGATTTAATTTATCCTAAATGGTTCGAGGGGAATTGGCTTGTTACTTCTCAAGATATAATGAATGATTCGGAAGAGCCAGTTATTTATAAAGTAAATTTCTTTAAGAATGATTCAGATTTAATTGTTGGTAATCGTGCAAAAAATTCTGAATCTATTGGAAAAGCAATATTTGGTGACACCTTAATCAAGGTTGTAAATGATCCTCAATCTATTAATAATCAAATTACTTATTTAAAAGATGATTTTTATATCGATTCAAGAATTACAGGTAGGAATCAGATTCAAGATGATGATATTTTTTTCGCAGATGAGCTAGTTATACAAACAGCGCATAAGCCAGGTGCTTCAAGGATTAATCAGGTAGAGACCATTAGTAAATTTCAAAAATGTTCCGAAGAAATATTGGAAGTTGATAATTCAATCAAACCATCAATTTGTGGAGTGCAATATCTTGCTTCTTATGGTTCAAAAGTTGGTGATCCTTCTATTCATGCTATCAAAACAAATAAATATAAATTGAGGTTTGAATTTATTGAGAGTTAGCACTAAAAAGATATTCTTCTAAGTTGTTCCTCCACATAAAAAGATTTTCTAAATAAGGGTTATTTATGTATTCTTGGCTCCCCTCTCCTGAAAGAATTGGTCCTGCAGACTTTGGAAATTTAAGAAGGGATAATTGAGCAGCAATTGAAATATCTGCAATTGATAAACTATCTCCAACTAAATATTTTTTGTTGATCAAAGATTTTGACAAAGCTTCCAGTAATTTTTGGAGTTCTAAATTATCTTTAGAAGACAAAACTACATTAGAAATTTTACTAAGATTTTCAAAAGGTAATTTATCAACAATACTTTTAACTGAAGAAGGTATTTCATCTGGAAGTAATGCAGTTCTTAACTGTGGATTTTCTATCGCAGATCTTATTAAAGCTTTTCTACATGTTGTAGCCATTGTAGTGTCTGCCCAGTCTTCAATTAATTTGCATTGTGCGAATAATATTGGGTCCTTAGGAAAGAGTGGATTGTTATCATTTTTTTTATCTATATATTCGCAAATAGTTGAAGAGTCATTAATAACTTGATCATTACTATCGACAATTACAGGTACTTTTTTTTGACCTGATAATTTAAAGATTTCAAATTGGCCTATTCCAGGTGTTACTTCTTCAACTCGATATTGTAGTTTTTTTGCATGAAGAGCCATTCTTGTTTTTAAACAAAAAGCACTATGCCTAAATTGATATAATGTGATCATGCTGTTTAATGTTTGTTAAAACTTAGCTAAAAAAGTAATCTATTTGTGGAGCTGATGGGCGAATTTTTCTCTAATGTTGCAAGATATCCAAAGTATTTGATATCCATCATTGTTGGGGGACTCGTTGCTTTGCTTGAACCTTTATTCAAGAATAGATCAAATCCACTCACGATAGTAGGTTTGATATCTTCTGTCTTAAGTGCTTTCATAACTGTTTATTTTGTTTTGCAAGCGATGACAAGCCCAATAAATTTACAACCATAATGCCAAATAATTACCGTCTTGCAAAAGTTTCTTCTCTTTTGAAGAAAGAAATAACCCTTATTTTGCAGAATGATTTGGAAAATGATCTTATTAGAGATCATTTCGTCAATATTTCTAAGATTGATTTATCAGGTGATTTGCAACATTGTAAAATTTACATAACTTCAACTGCTCAAGAGAAAGTGAGAAAGGAGATTGTAGCAAACTTGAATACTGCTAAAAGCTCTATAAGGCATAGTTTAGGAAAAAGAATAGAGATGAGAAGAGTTCCAGAGATAATTTTTAAAGACGATGTTGTTCTTGATAAAGGATTATCAGTCTTGAAACTTCTCGATGAATTAAAAAATAAAAATCAAAATACTAATGTTGAGGACAAGGATGCCAATAGTTGATATACCCCTTGATCAAAGAAATATAATTATTACTCGATCAAAAGAAGGGATATTGGATATAAAAAAGATATTCACAAGCAAGGGCGCTAATGTATTTGATTTGCCTGCAATAAGTATTGGTGAACCTGATGATTTGAATCCTCTTGACGAAGCATTAAATCAAATAAATGATTTTCATTGGATTATTTTTTCCAGTAGTAATGGGATCAAATTTGTGGATAAAAGACTTAGACATTTTAGTAGTTCATTAAAAGAATGTTCTAAAAAAACAAAAATCGCCGTAGTCGGAGAAAAAACCTCAAAAACTCTTGATGATTTTGGAATTAAGGCTGATTTCATACCTCCAGAATTCGTTGCTGAAAGTTTAATTGATAATTTCCCAGTATCTGGTTATGGACTTCGAGTCTTTGTACCGAGAGTTCAAACAGGTGGTAGGGATCTAATTGCAGATCAATTTAGAAAGGCTGGTGCACGTGTATTTGAGGTTGCTGCATATGAAACTAGATGTCCTGAATCAATTCCAGAAGAAACAATTGATATTATTTCTAATCGAAAAGTAGATGCAATTATTTTCTCAAGCGGTAAAACCGTAGTAAATGCTGCTTTTTTATTAGAAAAAAAACTTGGTAAACAATGGTTAGAATATTTTGATGAGATTAAGTTGTTAACTATTGGACCTCAGACAACAAAAATATGTAAAAAGATTTTTGGAAGAGTTGATAGTCAGGCACAAAAATATACTTTTGAAGGACTGCTAGAACTGGCAATTAATATTTTTAGTTAGAAAAATTTTTTGAATAGTTCTTTTCAACTAAATCTTTGAATCTATCTATGTTGGCCTGTAATTCGTTTGTAACCATTTTGCCTAAGATATTTTCTTCCATAAAACGCGCAATCATTTTAGGTAGCTCATAGGTTATTGCCAAATTTACCGTTGTGATTTGATCAGTTTTACTTTCGAAAACTACTGATCCCTCAGTTGGTAAACCTCCTATAGATTTCCATTTGAGTTTGCTTTTTTCAACCCTTTCTGTAATTTGAGCTTTCCATTTAAACCTAAAGCCATTTGCAGCCAAAGTCCATTCTGTTAAATCTGGTAACTTATTAGTCTCTTCATCAACTGTTTTTACAGATTCAATCCAGCTCATCCAAAGTGACATTGAGTCTAAATCGCTCCATGTATCCCAAACATTTTCAAGAGGCGCATTAACAACTGTTATTACGTCATGTTTAAGCCAAGTACCCATCAATTAACTTACTGCAAGATTCTTTGCTAATTCTGCTTTCTTCTCTAAAATTGCAGCAGCAGCCAAATGACCACTCATGGTAGCTCCCTCCATAGAGTCTATGTAATCTTGTTTTGTATAACTACCAGCCATGAAGAAATTAGATACCGATGTTTTTTGATTAGGTCTGAAAGGTTCCATACCGGGAGCTTCTCTGTAGAGTGATTGTGGAATTTGTACTACATTACTCCAAAGCAATTTAAGGTTTTTTGAGGATGGGAATAGACGGCGAACCTCTTTATCTATTTCTTTTGTAATTCTTTCTGTAGATCTTCCCATCCATCTATCGCCAGGAGTTAAAACACATTGGAGAAGTGATCCCATATCTTTTTTTCTATAATCTGCTGGACTTGCTAGTGCTAAATCAGCAAAACAACTGAAAGAGGCATCAGCGGTATAAAGAAGGTTATCTAGTCCAATTGGTTCGTTTCCAGTATTATCTTTTTGTAATTCAGTAACCCAACCGTCATATCTTAACTGGATTGTGGCAACAGCAACAGCTCTAAGTTTTTTTAAACCTTCAAATTCTCTAAATTGATACCATTCTTTTGGAATTATTTTTTTTATTCCAGGAACATCACAGGCAGCTAGAAATTTATCTGCAAACACTGCCTTAATTCCTGTAGGAGAAGATATTTTTAATTGATTAACTGAATAAGAGGAAGATTCCTTTTCATAAATGATTTCTTCTACCTTATGGTTGAGATGTATTTTTGCTCCTTTGTTTGTGATGTAGTCGACAATAGGTTGAGTTAACCACTTATGTGGAGACCCTTTTAAAAGATTAAGTTTTGAGGCTTCTGTTTTTGAAGCAAACATCATGAAGATAGTTAGCATGCATCTTGCTGAAATATCTTTGCAATTAATAAAACCTAAAGCATATGCGATTGGATCCCACATTCTTTCTAAGCTTTTTTCACTTCCACCATGGTTTAAAAACCATTCTTTAAAACTAATTTTATCTAGATCTCTAATTATTTTCATTGCGCCTTCATAGTCTATCAATCCTCTAACTATTGGACTTGTTCCTAAAGCTAAGGCATTTCTGAACTTATCTACCCAAGTAAGTTGTTCGGTGGTAAAAAAAGCTTTTAGTCCATTAAATGGAGCACCTAAAGGGAATCTGAAGTCTAAAGATTTTAAATTACCACCATTATTGATAAATAGATGAGTATGATCTTTCGGGAGTAAATTGTCTAAAGCTCCCACTTTTTTCATTAATTTAAAAAGATTTGCATAATTGTAGAAAAATACATGTAATCCCATTTCTATGTGGTTGCCATCCTTATCTTCCCAACTTCCCACTTTACCTCCCCAAAATGACCTGCTCTCGTAAATTTCTACTTCGTGGCCTTCATCAACTAAATTGACTGCTGCTGTGAGACCAGCTAATCCAGAACCAACTATTGCAATTTTCACTTTTTCTTAGAATTATAACAAATCAAGTTTGGATAATGTTTGTTCTATGCATCCTGTCGATTAAGTTTTTATATTATAAATAGTAGAAATCCTTGGTTTATGGAAAATGTAGAAGTTAAACAGGAAATTAAAAATTCTGATGATGGCAAAGGTATCTTAATTACGAATGATGCTATAGAACAAATTTCAAATTTATTGAAGGGCCAAAGTGATAAAAAAGCACTAAGGGTAGGGGTAAGATCAGGCGGTTGTAGTGGGATGAGTTATACGATGGATTTTATAGGAACTAATGAAATAAATCCCGATGATAAAGTTTACGATTATTCATTAAAAGCTGATCAAAGCTTTCAAGTAGTTTGTGATCCTAAAAGTCTTTTATATATTTATGGAATGCAATTAGATTTTAGTAAGGAATTAATTGGAGGTGGTTTTAATTTTGTAAATCCCAATGCTTCTCAAACTTGCGGTTGTGGAAGCTCCTTTGCAGTTTAATAATAATGAATAACGAAATTAATCCTATCGAAGAGGATTTTAATGCAGCTCTATCAAGATATAAAGCAGGGCAAGATTTAATTCCAATCGTTCAAGATTTTCAAAAAATTATACAGCAAATTCCAAATCATTTTGCTGCCTGGACTTGTTTATCATGGCTTCAACTACTTTTGAAAAATAATGAAGAAGCTTTGTCAGCTGCGAGACAAGCTGTTCAATTAAATCAGCAAGATCCACAAGCAAGAATGAATTTGTCTTTAGCTCTTTTGGCAACCAATAATAAAGGCGTTAGGGATCATATTGAGTTAATAAAAAAAATGACTATGATGATGCCAGACGTGAAAAGTGAGTTGAAAGAATCTGTTGAAGACGGATTAAGTAGATATCCAGATTGGCCTGAGTTAACCAAAGTTAAAAAATGGTTGGAATTTTAAATTGTCTAAAATTTTAATATTAAGTAATGGGCATGGAGAAGATCTATCTGGGAGTTTAATAGGTAAGCAATTTGTAAAAAGTGGTTATTCTGTTAATGCTTTGCCAATTGTTGGTAAAGGAAACCATTACGCAAAAGAAAAAATTAAGATTATCGGAAAAACTAAAGAATTTAGTACTGGAGGAATTGGCTATAACTCTTTTCAGGGAAGATTAACTGAGATATTTGGAGGAGAAATATTTTATCTTCTCAAAAGATTATTTTTAACTTATAAAATAAGCAAAAAATATGATTATTTTTTTGTAGTTGGAGATATTGTGCCAGTATTTTTTGCATGGGTTTGTAAGAAAGATTTTTTTACATATCTAGTTGCTTATTCTAGTCATTATGAGGGTAAGTTAAAATTACCATGGCCTTCCAAATTTTTCTTGCTTTCACATAAGGCAAAAAAAATATATACAAGAGATTCTCTTACAGCTGATGATTTAACATTGCAATTAAAAAAGAAAGTTTCTTTTTTAGGAAATCCATTCATGGATAATTTTTTCTGTAGAAAAAAAGAATCTAAGAAATCTGAATTTTGTATTGGATTATTTCCAGGAAGTAGATTTCCTGAGATTTTAGATAACTTTGTATTGATTTTAGAGGTATTAGAGGCACTTTCAGATTTAAAATATTTCCAAAAAATTGAGTTTAATTTTGCAATAGTTAATGCTTTATCTTCATCAAAAATAAAAGAGATATTTCAAAATAGAGAATGGTTAAAAATAGAAAAAATAAGAGATAAGCATCTCTTGAAATTCCAATATAAATCTTTAAAAGTGAATATATATTGGAATAATTTTGATAAAATATTATTGAAAAGTAGATGTTGTATCTGCATGGCTGGAACGGCAGCAGAGCAAGCGATTGGATTAGGAAAACCAGTTATTCAGATTGAGGGTAAAGGTCCACAATTTACAAAATCTTTTGCAGAAGCGCAAAGACGATTGCTTGGAAAATATGTTTTTTGTGCAAGTAATTATAAAGATAAGAATGATCAAATCAATCAGACAATAAAATTGATCATAAAAATAATTTATCTTATAAAGCTAAATAAGAAGTTTATGATCTCATGTAATGAAAATGCCAAAAAAAGACTGGGTGAAAACAATGCTTGTCTTAAAATGGTTGATGATATGAATATTGTTATAAAAAATGACTAAGGAGAATAATCAAAATAAGTTAAAACAAATTATCGATAATTTGTTATTAATAAATTTATTTACAGTCATTTTTTTTGCAATATTTTTTATTTTTGCAATCATCATGCAATTAAACGGCATATTTATTTTTATTAATTTTATTCAGATAGTTTGGAATCCTCTTGTAGTTCCATTAATAACAATTCTTATTATTGGTGCTTTAGTAAACGGTATTAATTCTTGGTGGAGGCGTAAATTGCTTTCTCAAGAAGAGGATATTTAAAAGGATAATTTTTGAGTTTACTACTAATTACTTTTTGGCCTTCCAATACAACTTTTGCACCATCTCCTAACAATATTTTTAAAACCGCTCCAGGTACTGGAAGTAAATTAGGTCTATTTAGACATTTGCCTAAAGTCTGAGAAAAGTCTCTCATTAATACTGGATTTGGTGCAACAGCATTAAATACTCCTGAATACTTTTTATTAACTAATGCTTGAGTAATTAATGCACATAAATCAGTTCTATGAATCCAACTCATCCATTGCTTACCATCTCCAATTGGTCCACCTAATCCAACTTTAAATATAGGGAGCATTTTTCCTAATGCTCCTCCCTCTGCTTCTAGAACAATTCCAATTCTAAAAATAACTAACCTTGAGAAAAATGGTTTTTCAGCAGCGACCGCTTCCCATTTTTTGCAAAGATTAGCTAAAAAGTCTTTTCCTCCAATACTATTTTCAGTGAATTCACCAGACAAACTTGTACCGTAATAACCTATTGCTGATCCATTTATAATAACTTTTGGGTTTATTTTTAAATTTTTAAGGGTGTTCATCATAAATTTCGTAGTCTTAATACGACTATTTTCAATCTCCTGTTTTTGTCCAGAAGTCCATTTTTTTTCTGCTATAGGTTCTCCCATTAAGTTAATAATTCCATCTGTCTCTCTTAAAATATTTAGAAGATTTTCGTTATTCCAGTTTTTTTCTTTTGATAAATCTATTTGAAAAAATTTAAACTTATTAAAATCTAAATCAACCTTTAATTTACTAATGGGTTTTCTACTTACAAGGTATATTTCGTGATTTTCATTAAGTAGTGTTGGTACTAATTCTTTCCCAACGAATCCAGTGCAGCCAAGTAGTAAAAGACGCATATCATATAGATGTTTATTATTTAAGGCTATTAAATTTTTTAAAGGTTTGTAATTATTATTCCGTTATAAATTTTTTTCAATATTTTTCAAACAAGTTTTTGTATAATAAATTTCAATTAACTTTCTTGAAATTATTATGACAGATTCTATTCCAAAGAAACCTCTCAAGAAAGGAAGCTTAGTTTTTGTCGATAGAGAAAATTATATAAAAAGTATCGAAGCACTAGCTAGTGATAATGATCTACCTAATTATGTCTTTGAAGGTCCTGGAGAGATTCTTTCAGTCAAAGACGAATATGCTCAGGTTCGATGGCGCAGACCTGTTCCAGATGTTTGGTTGAAATTAGATCAACTTAAAGAATATACTCAATAAAATTTTTATATCTAAAAGTTTTTATTTTTTTTCTCTGTAGACATCTTTGATTGGATTCTTTTTGCTTCTTTGATCATTTCTTTGCCATCAAATAAGTAATTATCTACGTATCCTTGAGTATATCTGTCAAATTCTGATAGCGCATCTTTAACTTGTGAAAAACAATGATAAAGATTTAGGCCTAAAGCTGAAATAGACTTTGGAACTATTTTTTTGTTATAAATTTTTTCAACTTTTTCTATTTTCTTTTGTGAAAGAATTATGTAACTGCAAAAATTTTCCATTAGTTGGTCATCATATGGATCCGCAGATAGTTCTTTTATTTCGTTATTCAAAGGTTTAATTATTTGACTAATTAATCTATTTATCGGACTATAAATTTCTTTAATCCATGTTTCAACTTCTTTGTCTTTAGTTGAAGAATTATATTTTTTTGAATTAAATTTCTCCTCCCAATTTTCATTTAATGAATCAAATGATGAGCTGGTAGAGAAAAAACTGTTATCGTATTGTTTCTTTTTGATAGGGTCATTTAGAGTTTCCCAGGCATTTTGAATTGCAAGAAATCGTTCTTTTTTACCGCCTGCATCAGGATGATGTTGCTTAACTAAAGAGCGATATGAAGATTTAATTTCACTTCTGGTTGCATTGTTTTTGAGACCTAATTCTTCGTATAAATTTTTTCCCATTTTTATAAATTATGCATTAAAGATAACCATCTTTTCTTGCTTGAATTGAGGTATTAGATTCAAACATTGCTGTTGATAAATATCTTTCTCCAAAACTTGGAAGAATAACTATCAATCTTTTATTCATTAGTTCTTTTCTTTTGCCGATTTTTATAGTTGCTGCTAAAGCTGCACCGCTGCTGATGCCAGATAAAAGACCTTCCAATCGAGCTAATAAACGCCCATAATAAAATGCTTCATCATCATCTATTTTTATAATTTCATCAATTAATTTAGTATTAAGTACTTTCGGTACGAAACCCGCTCCAATTCCTTGAATCGAGTGCGATCCTGCTTTCTCTCCGGAAATCACGGCACTTTTTTTGGGCTCCACGGCATAAATTTTGCAATTTGGATTAACTTTTTTTAAAAAACGTGCACAACCCGTAATTGTTCCTCCTGTACCTACTCCTGTAACTAGTCCATCTAAGTTGTTATTTGATTGGGACCATATTTCTTGGGCCGTTGTTTTTTCATGAATATCTGGATTAGCAAAGTTTTCAAACTGATTAAATTGATAGCTATTTACAATGGTTGAAGATAACTCATTAGCTAAATCTAAAGCTCCTTTCATTCCGTCTTTCCCCGGGGTTAGCTGTAATTCAGCTCCATATGCTCTCAACATTGCCCTTCTTTCAATACTCATCGTATCCGGCATAGTTAATATCAATTTATAGCCTTTTGCTGCGGCAACCATTGCTAATGCAATACCAGTATTCCCACTAGTTGCTTCAATTAACGTTGTTTTATCTGGTGTTATCAATCCTTCTTCTTCAGCTTTACATAACATTGAATAAGCGATCCGATCCTTAACCGACGCTGATGGATTAAAACTTTCTAGTTTGGCTATTATTTCTGGATAACAATCAAAATACTTTCTGATTCGATTTAATTTAACTAATGGGGTATTTCCAACTAGAGAAGTTATATCATTTGCTATTTCCATGAAATTATTTTTCAAAATGCAAAATAAAATCTCCTATATCCATAATAATTGTATTTAAAGATCTTTTATGTAATTTTCTCAAAAGAATTTAATTTAAATAACTTCCTGCTGAAAAATATTTAGTAATATTAAGAGGTAGTTTTTATTATGATTATGTATTCGTTGGAATTAAGTCTGAGATATTCACCTTTTCCACTATCAATTCAGAAGAAAGAATTTGATGATGTTAAACGAATTTATGATGAAATAAAAAGTTCTATGAATGAAACTCTAGAATCCTCAAACTTGATCGAATTGAGGTGTGACAAAGTGCAAGATAAATTAATTGCTGTAAGAGCTAAAGAAATCATTTCTGTTCAGATATATGAAAAATCTTCAGTCGCAGGAGGAGCTAAAAGACCAGGATTCTCTCTCAATATAGATTGATAGAATTCATGCGAGATTTTCTTGAAAATGAAATACCTCATATTAAATTCAAAGATGTTTCTTTTTCTTATCCCGGAGAAAAAGAAAATTTAATTTTTAAATGTAATTTCTCAATAAAAAAACCTGGATTTTGGATGGTCGTAGGTAAAAACGGGAGCGGAAAAAGTACTCTTTTAAAATTAGTTAATGGAATAATCAACCCCCAAAATGGTGTCATTGACTCTCATGCAAATATTGGCATGGTGTTTCAAAACCCTGATCATCAAATATTGATGCCAAATTGTAGGAGTGAACTTCTGATTAATATTAATCAGAATATAAGTCAAAATGAAATTAATAAAAAAATTGAATATGTGCTTGATCAAGTAGGAATGAATGGTTTTGAAAAAAGACCAGTTCATACTTTGAGCGGTGGACAAAAACAACGCTTGACTATTGCATGCGCTTTGATTAGTAATAGAAATTTTATTCTTTTAGATGAGCCTACAGCGTTACTTGATCAAAACAGCCAATTAAAAGTTTTACAAATTATTAAAAATCTTACAAGTGACCATAAAAAACCTTTATCAGCTTTGTGGATTACTCATCGTTATGAAGAATTAACTTATGCTGATGCAGTAGCAGAGTTGAAAAATGGTTTTTTATCTAGCTGGCAAGAACCATCAAAATTTCAATATAATTAATTCTTGTACTTGTCATAAGGTACTTTAAGGAGCTAAATTCATTTTATATTCCTCGGTAGCTCAGCGGTAGAGCGATCGACTGTTAATCGATTGGTCGCAGGTTCGAATCCCGCCCGGGGAGTTTATAAATTCAAAAAAGTTATCCAAAGTCACCTTTTTAGGGTGACTTTTTTATTTCTTTGCCCCTTTTTTGTTAAATAGTGGTTAGCTAAAGATATTATCAAGTATAATTAATATAATATTAAGAACAGTATATAGAACATCAATAATAATCAAATATAATATGTAGTTATTTTAGTTTTTGATAAAAAAATTGTTTTTTTAAGAACAGTAATTAGAACATTTTCTAAATTTTCCACAAAAATGAAAAAAAAAATAAGCTCTTTGATTGATTTTCATTTTTTTAAATTAAGATATATTTTTGTTTATATCCTTTGAATTACTGCAACATTCATGAAATTCTAGTCATCCCACATATCCTTTTTCTCTTGATCCAAATTATTCCTTTCAAGTAATTCTATTCTTTGCTTCTGAGAATCTATTTCTGTTTCAATTACATTTTTGTCGTCAATATATTTTGTTTGTATTTCTAAGATATTTATTTCAAATTGTTCTCCAAAAAAATCTGACATTTCTCTCCATGCTTCCATTTCCTCTTCTTTGCCAATAGTATCGTTTATCTGATGAGAAATAATTTCTAATACATATTGTTTAAGTTCTTGATGACTCATCGATTCAACTTTTTTTTGAATGTAAAGTTCTTTAAGAGTTTCTAGTTGTTTTTTCGATAAATCAGAATAAATAATAGACTTCTTTTTCATAGATACTTAAATTTTTTTTAATATAGACAAAATTATGAGTTTAAACATTTTGGAGAAATTAAAAATTTTAAACTTAGTTAATTCCTATTTGAAAACTGAAAATCTCCATTTAATTCAATTTTTCTAAACCTTAAAATGGCAAGATGAATTAGATATTCTTTCAATTTGAACCACTATTTTTTTCTAATAACCCTTTGATTATTAAGAAAAAGTGAATAGAATCGAAAGAAATTCTAAAATTTCAACTTTTTTAAAATTTGCAATTTCTATCTAATCCTTTGCTATCACTAAATTATAGGGTAAATCTAATTGATAAAATTGTTTACAGTAATTAAGCAATCTTTATAAATTCTTGAGAGAATCATAATACTAAAACTTAATTTTAATTTAATAGTTCATAAATATGAAAATTTCAATCCTTTTAATTGAAGATGATCGTGATATGCGTGATTTGGTGGCTAGGCATTTAGAACATTCTGGTTTCGATGTCCAAAAAGCTGAAGATGGAATTAAAGGACAAGCATTAGCTCTTCAATATTCACCAGATTTAATACTCTTAGATTTAATGCTACCAAGTGTTGATGGATTAACTTTATGCCAGCGACTTAGAAGAGATGAAAGAACATCAAACATACCAATTTTAATGATAACTGCATTAGGCGGGCTTAAAGATAAAGTTACAGGGTTTAATTCTGGAGCAGATGATTACATTACTAAACCATTCGATTTAGAAGAATTATATGTGCGTATAAAAGCTTTATTAAGAAGAACCAATAGAGCACAATTAAATTCTAGTAACCAGCAAGAAATATTAAATTATGGTCCTTTAACTCTTGTTCCTGAAAGATTTGAAGCTATATGGTTTGAATCTCCTACTAGGTTAACTCATCTTGAATTTGAACTGCTGCATTGTCTTTTGCAGAGGCATGGTCAAACTGTATCGCCGGCATTAATCCTTAAAGAGGTATGGGGATATGAACCTGATGATGATATTGAGACAATAAGAGTTCATATTAGACACTTACGCACAAAACTTGAACCCGATCCACGCAAACCTAATTATATAAAAACCGTATACGGTGCTGGATATTGTCTTGAGCTACCCATTGGTTCTAAAGTTGAAACTGCTAGGCAAGAGTTTATTCAAGCAAGAAATTCTGATTTGATAAATTCTGCTGTAGATTAATCTCATATATCTTCCATTGAAATTTTTAAAAAAGTTATTTCCCATGCCAACCTTGGTTGAATTTTTTTTCTTAAGAGGTATTTTAAATTTTCAAGTTTTTTAACTAAACTGATTTTTTTTGTTTTTCTCCACCAAATAGTTTGAATTAAATTTACTAGACAAATCTGTTGAAAAATTTCTAATTTTTCAGATATTGATTTAGATATTTCTAATATTTCCAGACTATTTTTTATTGGAGAATCCAATTTACTTATAATTTCATCTGAAAAATCATTCCAAATTTCAATATTTTTCATTAAATGATTTGGAGATCCATTTGCAGAATTGATTAAATCTTCAAATTTTAATTTTGTATTAATGTTTAATTTAGAAGTATCTAAATATTCTTTCAAAATGGACTTTATTTGTTTACTAGAAAAAGATTGAAATCTGACGATTTGACATCTTGAGATGATCGTATCTAAGAGAAGGTTTAATTTAGATGTTAGTAAAATAAAAATGCCGTTACTAGGTTCTTCTAAGGTTTTTAAAAGACAATTTGAGGCTGCTTCGTTTAAGAGGTGAGCATCAATTATTAAAACAATTTTTCTTTCTGAGTTTATTGATTTTTGACTAAGAAAAGTTTTGATATTACGTACCTGAGCAATTTTAATAATTTCAGATCCACTTTTTATTGTTTTTTCAAGATCGGAACTTTCTGAACTTTTAGTTGCCAAAAGAGAATCAGGTTCAATAATTAAAAAATCAGGATGGTTATTGTTTGTAATTTTCTCTTCAACATTTTCGCTTGGTGAGGACTGTTCGAAAATCTCTTTTATAAATCGAAGAGCAGTTTGCTTTTTCCCTACTCCTTCAGCACCATAAAATATATAACCATTAGCAAATGATTTGTTTTTAATTATGTTGTTAAGACATCTATTGACTTCTTCATTCAACAAAAAATTATTTTTTTTAACCTCAATCATTTGTTATTAGAAAAATTCTTTAGCAAAGTCTCTTTAATTTGATTAGAAATAGTTTTAACATTTTGTGAAGCAGATATTACTTTCCAGTTTTTTTGTTTGGCAATTAGTTTGAAGCCTTCATTTACTTTTTCTAAAAATCTAATACCTTCTGATTCTATTCTGTCAGGAATTTCATTTTTTCTTCGGAATATGCTATCTTCTGGAGAAATTTCTAAGAAGAATGTGAGATCAGGAGATACTCCTTGACAAACAATAGATTCAATATTTTTAATTATTTCTAAATTTATATTTCTTCCATAACCTTGATAAGCCAGTGTGGAATCAGAAAATCTGTCACTTATTACCCAATCATTTTTATTTAAAGCAGGTGCAATAATTTTGGAAACGTGTTCAGCTCTATCCGCTGAATAAAGCAATAATTCCGCAAGAGATGAAGGCTTGTTATTTTCATTATTATCAAGAATAAGTCCTCTGAGTTTTTTTCCTAAAAGACTGCCTCCAGGCTCTCTAGTTGTGATTAATTTAGACCCTTTCTTTATTAGACCACTATTGGGCAGCCATTTAGATAGTTCATCTATTTGGGTAGTTTTACCACATCCATCAATACCCTCAATAACGATAAATTTTCCTTTCATTTAATCCAAAGATAAAGCATTAATTACAACTGTAATAGAGCTAATAGCCATCAATAATGCTGCTATTGAGGGAGTAAGAAGGATACCGTACTTAGGGAATAAAATGCCGGCGGCTAGTGGAATAGCTAGTAAGTTGTAACCAAAAGCCCATGTTAGATTTTGCTTTATTTTTCTAATAGTTTTTTTTGCAAGATTAAAGGCGTAGGGTAATCCATTTAGTTGATCTCCCATTAATACTACATCTGCATTTGCCTTGGCTATTTGAGTCCCTGATCCTACCGCAATTCCTAAGTCTGAGGATGCTAGGGCTGGGACATCATTAATACCATCACCAATCATTGCTACTTTATTGTTAATTTTTAAATTTTCTATAGTCTTTAGCTTCATTTCAGGAAGAAGATCCCATTTTACTTCTGTTTCCTTACAACCAATTTCTTTTGCTAAGGCTAAAACTGTTTGTTTCCTATCGCCACTTAAAATGGTAATTTTAAACTTGTTTTCCCTCAAATTTTGAACTGCTTTAATTGAATCATCTCTGAGTAAATCTCCGAGCAAAATAAAACCTAATAACTTATCTTTTATACTTACTCCAATGATAGTGTTAGTTTTTGTTTCTTCATTTTCAATGACTTTTTTTGCATCACTATCAATAATTATTCCTTTGCTTAGTAGCCATTCAATATTTCCAATACTAATAAGTCCATTAATTGACTCAAGTTCTCCAGAAATACCTCGCCCTGAATGAGTGAAAATTTTTTTTATTGGCAATAATCTTAAATTTTGCTTTTTTGCCTCTTGAATTAAGGCATCTGAGATTGGATGTCTGCTTTCCTTTTCTAAACTTGCAGCTATTTTTAATAAAAATGAATGATCATCATTATTTTTGTAATCAACAATGAAAGGCTTACCTTTTGTTAAAGTACCTGTTTTGTCAAAAATAATGTGATTAATTTTTGAAGCCATCTCTATTTTGTCTCCGCCTTTGAATAAAACCCCTTTTTTTGCTGCTTTACCTGATGCGACAGTGATTACAGTTGGGGTGGCTAAACCTAATGCACAAGGACAAGCTATCACTAAAACAGCAATTGACAATTGAATTGCTAAACTCAGGAAATTCTCAGCATTACTACCAAGAGAACTATGTAGTGTATGGCTTGAGTGAGTGATTACTTCATGATTGTGCCGTAATAAATCAGGCCATATGTTTCTTGCCCCCTTCCACCAAAAGAAGAAGGTTAAAATAGCAAAAATAAGTACAAAGTATGTAAATTTACCCGCAATTTCATCAGCAATGCTTTGAATGCGAGGTTTTCTAGCGTTTACAGACTCAATAAGATTTACTAGTTTTGCAAGAGAAGAATCTCCTCCTACTTTTTGTACTTTAAGTCTAAGAGTTGAATTAAGATTTAAAGACCCACTAGATAGATTTTCGCCTTCTTTTACTTCTATAGGCTTCGATTCTCCAGTAATATGCGAAACATCAACATATGAATTACCTCGGGTAACAATGCAGTCAGCAGGTACTCTATCTCCTGCTAAAACTTGAATCTCTTGACCAGGTCTTAAAGTGTTCACTCTTATTGATTTTATTTTATTGTCTTTTGTGTAGATATTTGCCATTTCAGGTTGAAGATCTAATAATTCTCCAATGGATGAACTAGTTTGATATCTTGCTCTTTCTTCTAAGTAACGCCCAATCAGAATGAATCCTAACAGCATAACTGGCTCATTAAAAAAACAAGGAAAACCAGTGGCAGGAAATATTAAGGATAGAAGACTTGTGGTATATGCGCTAATTACTCCAAGAGCTACTAAAGAATCCATATTGGGATGGTTCTTAATAAATGATTTAAATCCATTTATAATTATTCCTCTGCCAGGAAATAATAGAGCTAACGTTGCTAATGAAGCGTGAAAAAATATATTACCTAATATTGGAAAATTAATATATCTTCCTTCTGCCAGATGACCTAATCCTGAAAATAATAAAAGTAATAGGGCAAAAGTTAGTTTTTTCCATTGATTATTCCAATTCTTTTTTTTTTCTAATTCTGCTTTATTTATTTTTTTTGAAAAATCATTTATGTAAATCTTTGATGGGAAACCATTTTCTTTTAGATTTTCGAGAACTGATTCTATTTCAATATGTTTTTGGGTAATTTCAAAATATGCACTTTCAGTAAGCAAGTTAACAGAAACATTTTCAATACCATCCGAATTATTCAATATTTTTTCAACAGTACTAACACAACCTCCGCACTTCATTCCTGTAATGCTTAATTGAATGCTCTCCATATTTTTTACTATAGAAGCAAATTAATGCTTGACTTTATATTTAACTATAATAATAAATGTAATAGACTTTTTAAATAGTTATTTTTTAAATTACTATATTAATTTTATTAGATTTTGAGCAGTGCCTAGTAATCAAAACAGAGACAATTTTATTGATAAAGCTTTTACTGTAATTGCTGAATCTATTGTAAAAATAATGCCTATTGCTGAGAAAGAAAAAAAGGCATACATTTATTATAGAGATGGCTTAGCTGCACAAAATAATGGGGATTATTCTGAAGCATTAGAGTATTACAAAGAGAGCTTACTGCTTGAAGAAAATAAAATTGATAGGGGTGAGACTTTAAAAAATATGGCAATTATTTATATGAGTAATGGTGAAGAGGATTTGTCTATTGAAACTTATGAAAAAGCATTAGTAGAAAATCCCAAACAGCCATCATGCTTGAAAAATATAGGTTTAATTTATGAAAAAAGGGGAAGATATGCTGAGCAAAATGGTGATTTAGATCAGAGAGATATTTGGTTTGATAAAGCTGCTGAGGTCTGGTCTAAAGCTGTGAGACTTTATCCAGGTGGGTATCTAGATATTGAGAATTGGTTGAAAAACTCAGGCAGAAGTTCAATCGATATGTATCTCTAATTTTTTTAATCTGACAAAGAATAGTCAACTGCTTCTTTAATATTGGATATTTCTTGGATATTGATTAAATTTTGAAAATTATTATTTAGTTCTTCCTCTAATTTTGGCACTACGATATTTTTGATACCTAGTCTTACAGCTTCTTCTATCTTTGTTCGAAGGTTATTCGATTTTCTAACCTGACCGCTCAAACCCAATTCTCCAATAAATGAGCTATTTGCCAAAGGAGGAATATTTTTTAAACTTGATAAAATTGATATTGCTACACCTAAGTCAGATGATGGATCATTTATCTCAAAACCCCCACCAGTAGCTATATAACAATCAAATTCAGATAATTTTATCCCTACGTGTTTTTCAATAACAGCTAGAATTTGATGCAATCTATTTATGCTTATTCCAGTTGTGGTACGTCTTGGATTACTGTAAAAAGTTTTATTTACTAGTGCTTGTATATCAACTGCTAATGGTCGAGTCCCTTCATTTGTAATCGTAGTTGTTACACCTGAAATGTTTTCTTTATTTGTAAAAATTGAACTTGGGTTTTTTATCTCCCGTAAGCCCTCTTCAAGCATTTCAAAAATTCCAATCTCAAAGGTCGATCCAAATCTATTTTTTATACTTCTTAGTAATCTATGTGAGGAAATATTATCTCCTTCAAAGTTTATGACTGTATCAACTAGATGCTCTAGAGTTTTAGGGCCAGCTAAAGCACCATCTTTGGTTACATGACCAATTATTAGGAGAGCAATATTATTTTCTTTGGCAAGATTTTGTAATTCAGATGAACATTCTCTAACTTGAGAAACAGATCCTGGAGAACTTTGCATTTCATGATTATGGATGGCTTGAATACTATCAATAATTGCGAAACTTGGATTTACACGTTTAATCTCTTCAATAATTAGGGATAAATTGGTTTCTGCAAAAATTTGTAAATCGATACTGTCTTGATTTAATCTTTCCCATCTAATTTTTACTTGTTCTAAAGATTCTTCTGCAGTTATATATAAAACTTTCTCATTAAGAGATATTTTTCCTGCTGATTGAAGAACTATTGTGCTTTTACCTATACCTGGTTCTCCTCCTAGTAAAACAACAGATCCAGGTACTATTCCACCTCCAAGCACTCGATCAAATTCTCTAAAACCACTTGTAAATCTTGATATTTTTTTTGACGAAATCTCATTAAAAGGCATAGATCTTTTATTATTTTTTATTTCTTGATATTTAGATCCCTTTTTTTTTATTTCTTCAACAATGGAATTCCATGAGTTGCAATTTAGGCATCTACCAAAGTATTGAGAAGTTTCAGATCCGCAATTCTGACAAATAAAAGTAGATAATTTGCTAGACATTTAGTCTCTGAATGAATTAATGGAACTAGAATGTTTGGGATATTGCCCCTCTACAAGTTAGATTAGGTTAATAATAAATTCTCTTACTGATTAGCTAATAGAAACAAATGGCTCTATCTAGTCAAACTAAAGAAACTATACTTGTCGCAGATGACGAGGCAAGTATTAGAAGAATTCTGGAGACACGACTCTCCATGATTGGCTACAAAGTTGTAACTGCAAGTGATGGTAAAGAAGCACTAAAGTTATTTAAAGATTATGAACCTGATTTGGTAGTACTTGACGTTATGATGCCAAAACTAGATGGTTATGGAGTTTGTCAAGAGTTAAGGAAAGATTCAGATGTTCCAATTGTTATGTTAACTGCATTAGGAGATGTTGCAGATAGGATAACAGGTTTAGAATTAGGGGCTGATGATTACGTAGTAAAACCATTTAGCCCAAAGGAGTTAGAAGCTAGAATTAGGTGCGTTCTTAGAAGAATCGACAAAGAGCAAATTCCTGGAATGCCTAATTCAGGGTTAATTTTGGTTACGGATATAAAAATTGATACAAATAGAAGACAAGTTTTTAAAAGTGATGAGAGAATTAGATTAACTGGTATGGAATTTAGTCTCTTAGAGCTTTTGGTGAGTAGGTCAGGAGAGCCATTTAGTAGAGGGGAGATTTTGAAAGAAGTTTGGGGATATACACCCGAGAGACATGTTGATACGAGAGTCGTGGATGTTCATATATCAAGATTAAGATCAAAACTTGAGGCTGATCCAGCTAATCCAGAATTGATATTGACAGCAAGGGGTACAGGATATCTTTTTCAACGAATTGTTGATATTGCTCCTTTTGATGGTAAATAAATGGGGAAAGAAACAGCACAAAAAATTAACAAGTCCAGAGCTATTAGAAGATTAGTTATTTGGTACAAAAGAAATTCTGCTGTAACTTCAATAGTAGATACTGCTGCTAGTTCTGCAGCAACAGCTAGTAATGTTGCGGGTAATATGGTTTCTGGTGCTGGTTCTGTTGTGAGCACAGCTAGTAATGTTGCAGGTAATGTTGCAGGCAATGTAGTTTCAAGCGCTGAATCTGTTGTGAATACTGCTAGCAGTGTTGTTTCAAATGCTGGTTCAATAGCTAAAAATACATTACAGCCATTAGTTTTTGACCCATTAAAAAGATTACAAAATAACGATAATATTTTAGATAGGGTGGAGGAATCTCAATCTAATAGAATTTGGATCGCAGTTGATGGGATGGGTGGAGATTATGCTCCTGGTCCAATTCTTGAGGGTTGCCTCGAAGCAATAAGTAGATTTCCAATAAATATAAAGTTTGTCGGTAAAATTGAGAAAGTTAAAGATGCAGCAGAAAAAACTGGTTTAGCAGAATCATTAGAAAATGAAATAGATAATAATCGACTTGAATTAATTGATAGTGGAGAGCCTATTGGGATGAATGAAGAAGCTACTGCAGTTCGAAAAAGGAAAAATGCAAGTATAAACGTTGCAATGGATTTAGTGAGAAATAATAAAGCTCAAGCTGTCTACTCAGCGGGTAATTCCGGTGCCATGATGGCTTCTGCCATATTTAGAATTGGGAGATTGAAAGGGATTGATAGACCAGCTATAGGAGCATTATTTCCAACAAGGGATCAAACTCGCCCGGTATTAGTTTTAGATGTCGGAGCAAATACTGATTGTAAGCCATCTTATCTGCATCAATTTGCACTTCTAGGTAATGTTTATGCAAAAGATGTCTTACAAGTAAAAAAACCAAGAATTGGTCTTTTAAATATCGGAGAAGAAGAATGCAAAGGTAATGATTTATCCCTAAAAACATTTGAATTATTATCTTCTGAAAAAAGTTTTTATTTTGGAGGTAATTGTGAAGGACGAGATGTATTATCAGGTAGTTTTGATGTAGTAGTTTGTGATGGATTCACTGGAAATATATTATTGAAATTTCTTGAATCTGTGGGAGGAGTTTTATTAGATATTTTGAGATCTGAGCTGCCACGTGGAAGACGGGGTAAAGTTGGTTCAGCTTTTTTAAAAAGTAATCTACTCAGAATTAAGAAAAGGTTAGATCATGCCGAACATGGAGGAGCTTTATTACTTGGGGTGAATGGCATTTGCGTTATTGGTCATGGAAGCAGCAAATCTTTATCAGTAGTTAGTGCTCTTCGCTTGGCTCACTCTGCGGTGAATCATGGAGTTATGGACAATTTAAATCAACTGCAAAAGCTTCAAGTTTTAAATTCATAAAACATATTGAGTCAAATTTATGTTTGACTAATATAAGTAACTAAAAAATTCTTTTGGAAGGAATAAATTTTAATCAGATTGGTGTGTCATTCAAGGGAAGCGGAAGTTATGTACCTGATCAAATTCTAACCAATCAAAAAATTAGTCAAAAGGTTGATACAAGCAATGAATGGATAAAATCTAGAACGGGCATTTCTGAGAGAAGAATCTCTGGCGTAGGAGATAACGTTACTGAGATGGGTTATAAGGCGGCTCTAACTGCTATAGAAATGGCTAATTGGGATATTAAAACTATTGATTTGATTGTTTTAGCTACTTCTACTCCGCATGATTTATTTGGATCAGCGCCATCCATTCAAGCTAAATTAGGGGCAGCGAATGCTGTAGCTTTCGATTTAACTGCAGCATGTAGTGGTTTCTTATTTGCCTTAATAACAGCCTCACAATTTTTAAAAGGGGGTAGATTTCAGAGGGCTATTGTTATAGGAGCAGATCAACTATCAAGCTTTGTTGATTGGAATGACAGAAGAAGTTGCATTCTCTTTGGAGATGGTGCAGGTGCATTAGCAATTGAAGCTACTAATGAATTTGATAATTTAATTGGTTTTAATATGAGAACTGACGGAGAAAGGGGTTCTTTTCTTAATCTTCCATCAAAAAATAATAAGGATTCAATAATTGATAACATTGATTTCTCAAGTGGAGCTTTTTCTCCAATTCAGATGAATGGTCAGGAAGTGTATAAATTTGCAGTTAGAGAAGTTCCGATAATTCTTGAAAAGTTGTTTAAAAAAATAAATTATACTTCTGATGAAGTTGATTGGCTTGTATTGCATCAAGCTAATCAAAGGATATTGGATTCTGTAGGAGACAGGTTAAAAATTCCTAGAGAAAAAATTCTTAGCAATTTAGAAAAATATGGTAATACTTCAGCAGCAACAATTCCACTAGTGATGGATGAGGCTATTAGAAATAATAGAATTAAACAAAATGATATTATTGCCACAAGTGGTTTTGGTGCTGGGTTAAGTTGGGGTGCAGCCCTCATTAAATGGGGTTAAAAAAAGGAGAATTATGACAGTTGCATGGGTATTCCCTGGACAGGGTTCGCAAAAAATTGGAATGGCAAAACAAATTGAAAATTTGCCCAACACAAAAGAGAGGTTTAGTTATGCATCTGAGATATTTGAGAGGAATTTATTTGAGATTTGTGAGTTAAATACTGAACCAACAAATCCTCTTATTGATTTGAATAACACAAGAAATACACAAATTTGTCTTTTTCTAGTTGAATCAATTTTATTAGATGCATTAAAGGAAAATGGATTTAAACCAAATTATGTTGCCGGGCATAGTCTTGGAGAAATCACTGCACTATATTGTGCGGATGTTTTTTCATTCGAAGATTGTGTTTCTCTAATAAAAGAAAGGTCTCAATTAATGGTAAATGCTGGGAAAGGATCTATGGCAGCAGTAATTGGTTTTGATAGGGATCAACTTGATCTATTAGTACAAAAAATTGATGATATTGTAATCGCTAATGATAATAGCTCTTCCCAAGTTGTCTTATCAGGATCTCCTGAAGCATTAGATAATTTATCGAAAGAAATTTCTTGTAAAAGATTCTTGAAATTAAATGTTTCAGGTGCATTTCATTCACCATTTATGGATGAACCTTCATCAAAATTTTCTGAGTATTTAAAAAAGATTAAATTTAACAATCCTTCTTTCCCAGTCATAAGCAATTATGAACCTTCATTTTGTAGTGATCTAAACGAGCTTAAAATTAGATTAGAAAAACAAATGTGTAATGGGGTGAGGTGGCGAGAAACTATGGATTTAATGGCAAAAGATAGTGATCTTCATATTGTTGAAATTGGCCCTTCTAATGTACTTAGCGGTTTAGCAAAAAGACATCTTAAAGATGTAAAAATTTCTCAAGTTTCATCTTCGGATCAAATATCTTATTAATTTGTATGAAAAATCATACTATTCAAAAATTAGTCTATGAATTAGTTAGCAAGCTTTTTGTATTTCCTATTTATAAATTTGTATTTAAAGGCCAATTAATAGGTAGAGATAATATTCCGCAAAAAGATTCCTTTGTAATGGTTTCTAATCATGGTTCTTTACTTGACCCTCCTTTATTAGGCCATGCCCTTGGACGTAATATATCTTTTATGGCAAAGGCAGAGCTTTTTAAAATTCCCTTTCTCGGCTTTATTATCACGGCTTGTGGAGCGTATCCTGTAAAAAGAGGAATTGCAGATAAAAATACAATTAAAACAGCATGTAAGAAATTATCAGATGATAATTCTATTGGAATTTTTATTGATGGTACTCGTCAAAAAAATGGTCGAGTGAATAAGCCCAAAAAAGGTGCAGCATTAATAGCCTTCAAAAATCAAAAATTATTATTGCCTGTTGCAATAGTTAATTCACATAGACTAATAAGATTTAAATTCTTTATTCCTTTTTTTTCAAAAATAGTTATTAAAGTGGGAAAACCTGTTCAACCTCCACAAAGTTCATCAAGAGATGATCTGAATTCTGTAACAATGCACCTTCAAGATAAAATTAATAATTTAATTGGATGAAAATTTAGTTAATTGGAGAAATAGGGTAAAGAGGCAAAACTTTTCTCCAGGAATCTACATTTGAATTTAATAAATTTTTATTTGATAAATCTAATAGTTCTTTTAAATCTTCTTTATCATTATACTTAGCCTCAAAAGAAAGTTCTTTACTCTCAAGTTCTTTTACAACTTTTGGTAAAACTGTTTCTCGAATAACAAGATCAGAGGAGTTTTTTTCTTTATGACATATTTCATATTTACCTGTAATAAAATCCTTCCGTTTTAATTTTTTGTAAATCCAGAATGATTTTTTGTTTGTAAGGATATTATTTTTTGATGCAATTCTTTTTGCCATAATTTTAAATGAACTAAAACTTTCTAGAGGACAATTTACTTGTTGCGAGATAGTTCTTGCTAAAACTACAATTAATCGTGAAGCATTAAAATTTGCTGGCCCTATGCTGACAGATAACTTATTTATTTTTTGTAAATTTTCTTTGGAAATGAATTTGTTAAGATCATTAATTAAGTTGTTGCAAAGGTCATTATCAAATTTTTTGATAAATAATTCATCAGATTCAAGAGTATTATTTTTTCTATACCCAAAGCCAAAGGAATTGTCTGTGCTATGAATCACTAATGTAGAGTAATTTTCTCTCAGTTTGATTTTATTTGTCATCTTTTAGCTTTAAGCAGGTAATTTCATACCTGGATTACACTTAGACCATTTACCAAATTCATTTTCAAAACTTTCACAAGATTGAACATCCCAATCAGTTTTATAATCACCATTATTATCTTTAACTATACTGACATGAATGAATGGTTTTTTTGCTTTAAAATCAGGTAGATCACAAATATGATCAACATCATGATTATTCTCAACATCATGATATGTAATACATCTATCAACCCATTTACAGTTGATGCAAATGCACATAATTAATAAAATGAAAAGTAGCATTCACACAAATCATACACTAATAATTGATGAATTAGAAACA
>CACBBI010000001.1 GCA_902537445.1 uncultured Prochlorococcus sp. | reverse complement strand
TCTTAGCCAAAAAGAAAAAAATGTGAATATTAAAATTCCCCCCAATAAGGAAAAACCAACTATTGAATCTCGTAAGCTTCTACGCATAATTTCTAAATGTCTTTGGGTTGCATTGGACCATCAAGGTTCCCATTCCTAAATTGAAATACATAGGGATCTTTACTATTTTTAAATTCATCAATTGAGCCAGCCCATCTGAATTTTCCTTCATAAAGCATTAAAACTTTATCTGAAGTCCTTTCTATAGTACTAAGAACATGGCTAACTACAATAGATGATCCGCTAGCTTTATCATTTGTCTTATTGATTAAATCTTCAATTCTTGATGAGGCAATTGGATCAAGGCCGGCAGTTGGTTCATCAAAAAGCAATAAAGGTTTGGACTTTGCATTAAGAGTTTGATCAGTAATTAATGCTCTGGCAAAACTTACTCTTTTTTGCATTCCTCCGCTTAATTCATTTGGAAGTTTATTCATAACATTAAATAATCCTACCTCAGCTAAGCATTCAGATACTATTTCATGAATTAACTTTTTAGATAGGTTTTTATTTCTCTTAAGGAGAAAACCTACATTTTCTTCAATAGTTAAAGATCCTAATAAAGCAGGGTTCTGAAAAACTAGTCTTACATCAGGAGGATTGTTTTGATCTAATCTCAAATATGCTTGCTTCTCTCCAAATATTCTTAATTCTCCTTTGGTAGGTAAAATGAGTCCTGCTAATATTTTTAATATGGTTGATTTCCCAGAACCTGAGGGACCAACAATAGCTAGTTTCTCTCCATGATTAAGTACAAAATTTATTTGATTTAGCACATTAACTTCGCCCCAGCTTATTGAGAGGTTTTTTGTTTCAACTGCATGTTTTGATATTTTCAAAACTTATATAAAAAACATTTATTTATTTCATTTTGCCTATTTTTAGAAATAAAAAAAGGATGTATGAATTTGATTTATAATGATTTTATACAGTTTTAAATTTGAGAAAAATAATTTAAGAGGTTTTTTAATGAATAAGCGTAAAAAAAGGGTAAGAAGATATTATAAAAATTTTAAAAAGTCTAATTTTGGATTATTGAAGAAAATCTTAAGAATTTTGAGTTGGCTTTTGCCAGGATTGGTAATAAAAAGATGGATGTTTACATCTGCGATAGGTTTTTTGACTACATTATTAGGCGTGGCAATTTGGACGAATTTACGACCGCTCTATTGGCTTATTGAAATCTTTTTTTCGGTAATGACAGGTTTAACTAGTGTTTTGCCTGTTTCATTAATGGGGCCATTGATTTTTGTTATTGGGATATTATTAATAGGGATTGGACAAAATAGAAGTATTAATTCTATTCAGAAAGCCCTTGTTCCAGAAAAAGATACATTTTTAGTTGATGCATTAAGAGTTAAAAGTAAATTAAACAGAGGCCCAAATATTGTTGCAATTGGGGGCGGTACAGGCTTATCTACTTTACTGAAAGGCTTAAAAAATTACAGTAGTAATATTACAGCAATCGTAACTGTATCGGATGATGGTGGAAGTAGTGGAATTCTCAGAAAACAATTAGGTGTGCAACCTCCAGGAGATATTAGAAATTGTTTGGCAGCCTTATCAAACGAAGAACCCATTTTAACTAGATTATTTCAATACAGATTTTCAGGAGGTAGTGGCCTGGAAGGGCATAGTTTTGGAAATCTATTCTTGTCAGCTTTAACAACAATCACAGGCAGTTTAGAAAAAGCAGTCCAAGCCTCTAGTAAGGTTTTGGCGGTACAAGGTCAAGTTTTACCCGCAACAAATATTGATGTTATGTTATGGGCGGAATTAGAAGATGGTGAAAAAATTTTTGGTGAAAGCAAGATCAGTAAATCTAAAAAATTAATTTCGAGGATTGGTTACTTACCAGAAAATCCTTCAGCTCTTCCGAGTGCTCTTGAATCTATAAAAGAAGCTGATTTAGTTGTTCTTGGCCCAGGTAGTTTATATACTTCTTTATTGCCTAATCTTTTAGTACCTGAGATTGTGGATGCTTTATTGCAAAGCAATGCCCCTAAAATTTATATAAGTAATTTGATGACTCAGCCTGGAGAAACAGATGGACTTGATGTCTATCAACATATCAAAGCAATAGAAAAACAACTATCAAATTTTGGAGTTAATGCTCGAATTTTTAATTCAATCTTATCTCAGATTCAATTTGAAAAGTCTCCATTGGTAGACTATTACGAAAGTAGAGGGGCAGAGCCTGTCCGATGTAATAAAGAAAAATTATTATCTGAGGGTTATTATGTTTTGCAAGCACCATTATATTCAAAAAGAATAACCCCAACCCTTAGACATGATCCAAGGAGACTAGCAAGAGCAGTGATGTTTATTTACCGCAAATTAAAAAAATTAAACTAATAAGCATCTTGAAGTTCATAGAAATCTGGCTGAATATAATCTTTTCTTAATGGCCATCCTCTCCAATCTTCAGGCATTAATAATCTTTTGGGATTGGGATGATCAATAAAATTTATTCCATACATATCAAAAGTTTCTCTTTCTTGCCAATCACTTCCTTTAAAAATTTTATATAGGCTAGGGATTGATAAATCAGAATCTCTTTTTAAGAAAACTTTTAATCTGACTTCTTTAATTGTTTTAATTTTTTGTAAATCATCAACTGTTATAAAATGGTAAAAACTAACAAGATTTTTGCCTGGTCCCTCATCATATCCTCCTTGACATTGGAGATAGTTGAAACCGTAATTTCTTAAGGCAGATACTGCTTCATATAATTTGTGAGGTTCCACAGAAATGTTTTCAATTCCTATGTGATCATTAGGTAAAGATTGATTTGGAATTCCATCTTTAGACAAAGATTGGCTTATAAAGCCTTCTTTTTCTATTGAAGTATCTGAGGATTTAGCTAAATCGTCTTTTTCCATTAATTTTCTACAGTATCAATAATTTCAGCTTTTTCGTTCTTCTCGGGTAGTTCAGTTATTTTTTCTTTTTTGGACGAAGGAATGGCGTTAGCTGGAGTTTTGGTTAGATATTCACCTGTATTTTCTGAGAAAACAAGATTCATTTCATGATCAGATGTTATGTACCTGTGGGTTTGTTCAGTTTTTGTGCGCTCTAAGATTGATTCGTTACCAACTTTTTTTCTTAATTTGATTACGGCATCAAAAATTGCTTCTGGTCTTGGTGGACATCCTGGAAGGTATAAATCAACTGGAATTAATTTATCAACACCTCTTACAGCAGTTGTAGAATCTGCGCTGAACATTCCGCCTGTGATTGTGCAAGCACCCATGGCAATCACATATTTTGGTTCAGGCATTTGTTCATAAAGTCTGACTAGGGCTGGAGCCATCTTCATCGTTACTGTTCCTGCAACTATTAACAAATCTGCTTGTCTTGGCGAGCTTCTAGGTACTAATCCAAATCTATCAAAATCAAATCTAGATCCTATTAAGGCAGCAAATTCTATAAAACAACAGGCTGTTCCATACAAAAGAGGCCAAAGACTGCTTAATCTAGCCCAATTATGAAGATCGTCTAAACTTGTCAATATAATATTTTCGCTTAAATCTGTGGTAACTTCAGGTGCACCAAGAGGATTGCAAGTTCCTTCTCGGATTTCTCTTATTGCTTTTGGGGATAATTGTGGATTCAATTTTTTAACTCCATTCTAAAGCACCTTTTCTCCATGCGTATGCCAGAGCGATAACAAGTATTGCAATGAAAATTAAAGCCTCAATAAAAGCTAATAAGCCTAATCTATTGAAGGCAACCGCCCAAGGATAAAGGAAAACAGTCTCAACATCAAATATAACGAAAACCAAGGCAAACATGTAATAACGAATATTAAATTGAATCCATGCTCCTCCTATAGGCTCCATTCCAGATTCATATGTAAGTTTTCTTTCGCCTGTTCTGCCTTTTGGGGCAACTATGAGATTAGTAACTAGGGCTAATATTGGTACAGCCGCGGCAATTAGAAGGAAACCTAAAAAATATTCATAACCAGTTAATAAAAACATCTTAAAAAATTAATTTTGAATAAAAGTCGCTTAATTAAGCAAAATCTTTTAAAGTTCTTAAAGAACAATAATAAACCGTGAGTGAAAACATTCAACCAGCCTCTGAGGAAAACAAAATAGTTGAAGACTTTGAGAAAGAAAAACCTTCTGAAAATTCCTCAGGAGTAAAAGTTGAACAACCTGTCCTTAATTTAGAACAAAATAGATTCGAATGTAGAAGTTGTGGATACATTTATGATCCGTCTGAAGGAAATAAAAAATTAAACATACCTAAAAATACGCCTTTTTCAGAGTTGGATGGGAATACTTTTGCTTGCCCCGTTTGTCGAGCCGGTAAAAATTTTTATAAGGATATTGGATCTAGAGCAAAACCTAGTGGATTTGAAGAGAATTTAGTTTATGGATTTGGATTTAATAGTTTACCTCCTGGACAAAAAAATATATTGATTTTTGGAGGGTTGGCTTTTGCAGCTGCTATGTTCCTTTCTTTGTACTCTTTGCATTAATATAATTAAATGAAAAATTTTTTTACCAGTATTCCTAATCTTCTTTTATCTGTAGTTCTCTGTTTTGTTTTAAGCAGTTGTTCATCTACAGGTGTCAAGATGAATGAAAGCAGCCCCTGGAAAACAATTCAGTTTGAAGATCAGGCTAATGCTTTAGATGTTGATTTTATAGATGATAATCATGGGTTTTTAGTAGGCTCAAACAGATTGATTATGGAATCTACTGATGGTGGTGAAACATGGGAAAAAAGATCATTAGATATTTCTACTGAAGAGAACTTTCGCCTTCTTGATATTGATTTCAAGGGTTCTGAAGGTTGGTTAATAGGGCAACCCTCTCTTGTAATGCATACTTTTGATGAAGGTAAAAATTGGACTAGGCTTTCACTTGGGAAGTTACCAGGCCAGCCTTTCTTAGTTTCTACTATTGATGAAGGAGTTGCTCAATTGGCGACAACCTCAGCAGCTATTTATGAAACTTCCAATAGCGGTGAAACATGGGAGTCAAAAGTATCAGACCCTTCGGATCAGGGAGGTATAAGAGATTTAAGAAGATCATCTAGCGGTGATTATGTGAGCGTAAGCAGTCTTGGAAATTTCTTCTCTACTCTTGATAGTGATAGCAATACTTGGATTGCTCACCAAAGAGCAAGTAGTAAGAGAGTGCAAAGCATTGGTTTCAATCCAGAAGGAAGTTTATGGATGCTTTCAAGAGGTGCGGAAATTAGATTTAATGAAGATTCTAATAATTTAGAAAGTTGGTCAAAACCTATAATCCCTATTCTTAATGGTTATAATTACTTAGATATGGGATGGGATCCAAATGGTGACATATGGGCTGGCGGTGGTAATGGCACTCTAATAGTAAGTAAAGATCAAGGTGAAACTTGGAATTCAGATCCTCTCGCTTCTGCATTGCCTACTAACTACATAAAAATAGTTTTTCTTGATAAGGAGTCTTTAGATAATCAAAAAGGATTCATACTTGGCGAGCGTGGTTACATTCTTAAATGGAATGGCTAAATCTGTAATAACTTAAGAAAATAATAAAAAAAATCTTAATTTTGGATGAATTTAACAACTGTCTGTAACCAAGCTGTTAATTTCTTCGCGAACTTATGATTTTACACTGTAAGATCATATGGTAAACATTTGTGATTATGGCCGCAGGTTCAACGGGTGAACGCCCATTCTTTGAAATAATCACCAGTATTAGGTACTGGATTATTCATGCAGTAACATTACCAGCTATTTTTATAGCAGGCTTCTTATTCGTATACACAGGTTTGGCTTACGACGCTTTCGGTACTCCTCGTCCGGATAGTTATTTTCAGGCATCTGAAGCAAAAGCACCTGTTGTAACACAAAGATTCGATGCGAAGTCTCAACTTGATTTAAGAACAAAATAACTATGTCTAATTCTCAAGCTCCAATGCAGGCTGCGGAAGTCCGCGTTTATCCTATATTTACTGTTCGTTGGCTAGCAGTTCATGCTTTAGCTATTCCATCAGTATTCTTTTTGGGTTCCATTGCTGCTATGCAATTCGTAGCCCGATAAATTTAACAATCATGCAAGTAAACGAAAATCCTAACAAAGTTCCAGTTGAACTTAATCGTACAAGCCTTTATTTAGGCTTACTATCAGTCTTTGTATTGGGAATTTTATTTTCCAGTTACTTTTTCAATTAAATTAAAACTATGAGTAAATTAAAAGGACCTGATGGAAGAATTCCAGATAGACTTCCCGACGGTAGACCAGCAGTTGCATGGGAAAGAAGATGGACTGAAGGAACTCTTCCTCTATGGCTTGTTGCTACAGCAGGTGGAATTGCAGTTATCTTCGTTTTAGGTATATTTTTCTATGGTTCATACCAAGGGGTTGGAGCTGGAGGCTAACAAATCCTTACCTTGACCTGATAATCACTTATATCAAATAAGCCTAATAAGAATCAGTAAATATCCTTAGTTTCTCTTTTGTAGAACTTGGGATATTTTCTTTTTGGGTTATCAATCCATCTTTTAATGAAAAATGAGATTTACTTATTGGTCTTTCTTTTTCAATTAATTTAGCTACTTCAAATATTATTTTATTAGCCACTTCAGTATTTGATCTAAGATTATCCAAAACCATCTCTACAGAAACTTCTTGATGAGTTTGATGCCAGCAATCATAATCAGTAACCATAGATAAGGAGGAGTAAGCTATTTCAGCTTCTTTAGCTAATCTTGCTTCTGTGTGGTTCGTCATTCCAATTATTGAACATCCCCAACTCCTATATAAATTAGATTCTGCCCTAGTTGAGAAAGCGGGACCTTCCATTGCTAGATAGGTACCACCTCTATGCAATTGTCTACCGCCAGGAATATTTTTTTCTCCGATTTCACTTAATATACGTGATAAATTTGTGCAGAAGGGATCTCCCATAGTTACGTGAGCAACGGCTCCCTCGTTAAAGAAGGTTGCAGGTCTATTTTTTGTCCGGTCTATAAATTGATCTGGAACCACTATATCAAGAGGCCTTATCTGTTCTTGTAATGAACCTACTGCTGATGGAGCAATAATCCACCTTACTCCTATTGATCTTAGAGCCCAAATATTAGCTTTGTAAGGGATTTCAGAAGGATTTAAACTATGTGTTCTGCCATGTCTAGGAATAAATGCTATCTCTAGGTTTCCAAGATTATATACTTTTATTGAATCAGAGGGTTTACCATAGGGAGTATTGATTTCTAGTTCTCTTAAATACTCTATTTGATCCATTGAATAAAATCCACTTCCACCAATCACTCCTAATCTTGATTTTTCAATTGGTAATAAATGTTCTTTATTCATAGTGATGTAAATGGCTTTTAATCATCTGGTACTAATTGGAGGAGGACACTCAAATGTTTCTTTATTGAAGAAATGGTTAATGTTTCCGAAATTAATGCCAGAAATTCCTGTTTCAATTATATCTAGAGATTCCCATTTGGTTTATTCGGCTATATTCCCATCAGTGATTTCACAATCAATCACTTTAGAAGAGAGTTTAATTGATATAAAATCTTTAGCAAAAAATACTAAAGTATCTTTTATAGAAGAAGAAGTAAAGGATATTGATTTCAATTTAAAGAAAATTGTTTTAAGTAATAGACCTTCAGTTAATTATTCGAAGTTGGTGCTTAATTATGGAAGTCAAACAATAATTCCAGAAGAATTTGAATCACTAGTTAGAAATCGAAATGCTTTTTCAATTAAACCTTTTTTAAGGGCTTATGACTCAATACTAAAAGAGGACATTTTTGATTCAGTTAATGCACTTCCATTTGTAATTGTTGGGAGTGGCCTTGCTGCAATTGAAGTATCTTATGCTTTGAGAAAAAGATGGAGAGATAGACCTTTAAAACTATTATGTGATTCAAGAAAAATTAACAATACAATTCTAAAAAGTTTACAGAATTCCAATATTGATTTAGTTGAAAAACTTAATTTTGATTATGGCAAGATTCTTTTATGTACTGGAAATACATCTCCGTTATGGGCACAAAAAAAATTATTAGATTCGGATTCTTATGGCAGAATAATTACAAATCAAAATTTACAGATAAAAAGTTTCTCAGGAATCTTTGCTGTCGGTGATTGCGCAGTTGTAGGTTCAGCAAAAAGACCAGCATCGGGAGTTTTTGCAGTAAAAGTTGTAAATACATTAGTACAAAATCTAAAAAAAGATATAGAAGGCAGATCATTAAAAAATTGGTTTCCTCAAAAGATCGGATTGCAAATAGTAAATATATTTCCAAGCCATCATCCAAAGGCTTTTGCTATTTATCGCAATTTTGTTTTCGGCCCTTCTTTTATTTTTTGGATTTTAAAGCATAAAATTGATCTCAACTTTATTAAAAAGTTCAGATCAAAAAGGCTAATTATGAAAAGTAGTGAAAAAAATATTTCATTGAATGATTGCAGAGGATGTGCAGCTAAAATTCCTCAGTTTGTTTTGAATAAATCATTAATAAATTCTAATTTAAATTCTTTTGCCTTATCACCTGAAGATTCAGTTGAGATATATCAAAATGGTCAAGATATTATCTTGCAAAGTGTAGATGGATTTCCTGCTTTGGTAAGTGATCCTTGGCTAAATGCAAAAATTACTACTTTACATGCTTGCTCAGATTTGTGGGCATGCGGAGCAAAACTTTCATCCGCGCAGGCTTTAATTTCATTACCAAAAGTTGAAAGGGAATTTCAGAGTTACCTCTTTTCTCAATCACTTCAAGGTATTAAATCAACAGTTGAGGATGATGGAGGTGAATTACTTGGAGGCCATACTTTCGAGGCAAGAAGTTTAGTAAATAAACCTTATTCATTAGGAATAGATATTTCTTTAACAGTTCAAGGTATTTTAAAAAATGGAGCAAAACCATGGCTTAAATCCGGAATGAATATTGGAGATATTCTCATGATGTCTAGACCTCTGGGCGTTGGGATTTACTTTGCCGGTCAAATGCAAAATATTAATGTGCTGGGTAGTTCTTCAGAAGTAATTAATAATTTAGTAAAGAGTCAGCAATATTTGATTGATGAAATTTATCTTTTTCAAAATCAATTTAAAGAATCATTAGTCAATGCTGCGACTGACATTACTGGATATGGATTTATTGGACATCTTAAAGAAATGGTTGAATCATCTAATTTATATAGGCAAAGCAATAATCTTGAGCCACTAAAAGTTTTATTAGATTTATTTGCATTTAAAGCTTATCCTGGAGTATTTGATTTAATAAGAAAAGATGTTAAAAGTACTTTCTTTGAATCTAATAAAGAAATTTTTGACAAAATTTATAAAGTAAATAAGCAAAAAAGAATAATTAATTTTTTAAACGAAAATTCATTAGATCAAGAGACTTTCAACGATAGAATATCATTACTATTAGATCCTCAAACATGTGGACCCTTGTTGATTAGTTGCAATCGTAAATATGAAAATGTTCTAAAGGATAAATGGTACAAGGTTGGAGAGGTTGTAAAAATGTAATTAATTACTATTTAATTTGTCAATTTCCAAATATCTTAATCTTTTAATTTCCTTTCCCAACTCCTTCCCCGGTTCCCATCCTTCTTTTTTTAATGTTTCTCCATCTTTTTTTGATTTTATGAATTTGTAAATATATAACCACTTAAACAATTTACGCCAGTGTGGTCCTCCATCACAAATTAATAATTTGACTGTCTCATCATTAAGGTTTCTGTCCTCAATAAATTCTGTCCAACTTGATGGAGAAAAATGATTGAAATTTTTTTGGTTTGTATTTAATATCTTTTTGATATTTATATAATCTTCTAATATTTTTATCTCACTATTATTTACCAAAAATCTTTGACATGCTTTTTCTAAATCTTCTGAATCTTTTAATAAGTAAAGCATATGATTTCCCTTTAACTTCTTAATCCAATTTAGTCCTCTTAAAAATCTTTTATCGACTTTAATATTTTCATTTAAGATTGAGATAATTTCCCATTTATGAATTATCGAAATCACATTGGTCAAATTATCGTGTTTGTATATTTCAGCTAGTTCCATCCTTATTCGTATGCCTAGTGCAGGAGGGTAAATCATTTTCTGATGAGCTTCTGAACTTTTCCATGGCCATTGCCTAACTGTTTCTTGAGATTGTTTGAGGGAATTATTTGAAATATTGAAATCTAACCTTGAAGCATATTTTGCACATCTAATTAATCTACTTGGATCATCTGAAATACTATTACTGTGAAGTAAGTTCAATCTTTTACTTTTTATATCAGAAATTCCTCCATAAAGATCATAGATTTTCCTTGTCGAGACCTCGAAGGCTATTGAATTTATAGTGAAATCTCTCCTCTTAAGATCCTCCTCAATAGTACTTTTATTTACTGTTGGATTTAACCCTGGAGCAGAATAAATTTCTTTTCTTGCAGAAGCAATATCAATTTTATAGTCATTAATATTTATTTCTACAGTGTTGTATAAATTAAATTCCTTGATTAAACATAAATCTACATTTACAATATTTTTTTTTATAAATTTTGCAAGAGAAATAGAGGATCCTTCAATAACAAGATCAATATCTACAGGTTTAGAAAACGATTTTTTGTGGAATTTACTAATTAATAAATCTCTTAAATAACCGCCAACAAAAGCTACTTTAGTATTTTTATTAGATTCTACGTATTTAGCAATTAGGTTATATAGATTAAATGGAGTTTTGATTAATTCCCCTTGGATGTAATCAGAGATATCGTTCATGAGTTTTAACTTACATAACGAATTGGAGCTAATCTGGGATCTAGAATTTTACTTCCTTTGTCACCAAATTTTACTGCTAAAGATATTTTTTCCCCACTCCCAAAAATATGTATGATTTCACCTTTCCCAAACTTTGAGTGAATTAGCATATCTCCCACTATCCAGCTTTTCCCTTTACTGGGACCTGAATATAATTTCCTTACTGCATTTATTGGTTTGTTAACAAATTCATTTGTATTATTTCGATCAACTCTAGTTAAACGATCAAGATGCAAATCTCTTCGAATTGAAGCACCACCAGTTTGTGGTAATTCGCCATCCATTAAATCTTCAGGTATTTCCGAAAGAAATATTGAAGGAATTGTTGCTTCACGCATGCCACCCCATAATCTTCTTTCTCTGGCATGACTTAAGAAAACTCTTTCTTTAGCTCTAGTAATACCTACATAGCATAATCTTCTTTCCTCTTCAAGAAGTGAGGGAGTATCTATTGATCTATGGCTAGGGAAGAGACCTTGTTCTAGACCGGTGATAAAAACATTTTGGAATTCTAAACCTTTACTATTATGAAGAGTCATAAGCGTTACAGAGTTAGGATTATTTTTCTTCGTATCATTATCAGTTGTTAAGGCTGCTGTAGAAAGAAATCCCTCTACATCTCCACTTTCTGTTTCTTCTTCATATTGAGTAGCTGCATTAATTAGTTCTTGTAAATTATTTCTTCTATCTTCAGATTCTTCAGTCCCACTAGAGAGCAAGTCACTTAAATAACCACTTTTTTCTAATATAAGTTGTAGTAGTTGAGCGGGACCTGAATTTTCTAGGTAACACAGTAGATCATTCATAATTTCAGTAAATTTATTAATTCCTTTTGATGATCGGCCTATTGTTTCTTCAAGACTTTGCTTATCATTAAGAACCTCCCATAATGGGATATTTAACCTATTAGATAGTTCATTAAGTTTTTGAATAGTAGTCTTACCAATCCCTCTTCTAGGAACATTTATGATTCGTAAAAGACTAACGTTATCTGAAGAATTAACCAGAACTTTCAAATATGCTATTGCATCTTTAATTTCTCTTCTATCATAAAAACGCAATCCTCCAAAAATTGTATAAGGAATGCGCCACCTTACAAGAGATTCTTCTAATACTCTCGACTGAGCTCTGGTTCGATATAAAATTGCAAAATTTTTCCAAATTGGGTTTTGATTATAGTTATTAAGTGATTTTATTTTATTGGTAATTGCTTCTGCCTCGGAAATTTCATCATCACAGCTGAGTAACGTTAAAAGTTCCCCTTTTTCTTTAGTAGCCTTTAAAACTTTGTCAATTCTTTCAGAGTTGTTTTCAATTAGTGAGTTTGCAGCATCAAGGATATTGGAAGATGACCTATAATTTTCTTCTAATTTAATTAAAGATGATTTTGTATCGTCATTGATTGAAGTTTTAAAATCTTCTTGAAAACCAATTAAAATTCTGAAGTCAGCTGCTCTGAAACTATAAATACTTTGATCAGCATCCCCAACTACAAAAATTGACCGATCTTCCCAATTGAAGAATTTTTTTGGTTCAGTATTTCCGGCCGTAATTAATTTTATAAGTTCATATTGTGTTCTATTTGTATCTTGATATTCGTCAACTAAAATATGTTTAAATCTTTTGTGCCAGTAATCTCTGACTATATCATTTTGCCTCAATAAGAAAACAGGCAAAAGTAGAAGATCATCAAAGTCTAAAGAATTATTTTTTGAGAGCGAAATCCTATATCTCTTGTAGGCTTCTGCAACTGTTTTATCAAAATTATTATCTGCTTTTTCTAAAAGATCATTAGAAGTTAAGCATTGATTTTTAGCATTACTTATTAATCTTTTAATCTTTTTGGGATCATATCTTTTTGGGTCAAGATTCATATCTTGACTGATAATTTCTTTTACTAATGTTTGAGAATCTGTTTCATCATAAATTGAAAATTGTCTTGTCCATTTTAGGCCTTCTGGATCAGTATATTTTTCAATATCGTATCTCAGAAGTCTTGAAAATAAGGAATGGAAAGTACCGATCCAAAGGTTCTGAAGCCTCTCTTGGTGAACGTTTGTTCTTAATTGATTTTGATCAATTTCTTTGAGAGTTGTCCAAGGCTGACCAAATTGATTAAAAGCTAATTCTTGGGCTAGAAGAACCTCTAATCTTGCTTTCATTTCTTTAGCAGCTTTGTTAGTGAAAGTGACTGCGAGAATGTTATAGGGATCTATAGAGTTACCCTCAATAAGGTTTGCAATTCTGTGAGTAAGAGCCTTAGTTTTTCCGCTACCTGCACCTGCTACAACTAATAGTGGTCCATAAACATGTTTTACTGCTTGAAGTTGTTGATTGTTTAGGGACTTAAAAAGGAAATTGTTGGTTTGAGGCACTTTTGGAAGGGTTTTTCAAAAATCAGACTTTACTATGAGATTCAGATTCCGTTTCTAGATCTTTTAAAGCTTTTTTTAAATTTATAAGTTCATTATTGTTATTAATTATTTCTTCAAATTTATTTTGAGGCATTTTTAATTTCATACTTCTGTCTAGAATTTCTTTTTCCAATCTCTTTTTATATGAGGAAATAAGTTTCTTTGATAATTTTAAATCCTGTTGATCCAAAACTTTATTAAAAATATAATTTTATATTAGCGGAAAAAAATTTTTTATTTGAATTTTTTCAACTATCACTTTGGAATGAAGTTATTAATTAAGAAGCGTTGCGTTTAGTTTGAAATTGTATTGTTTTTACTAGCTTTATATTATTCTTAAGATCGGTCTTTAAATTTTTACTTCAGGAATGTCAATTTCAAAGAATAATCAACTATTGTCAGCAGATAAGAAATTAAATGATTTAAGCAACATAAAAGAATTTATTAATAGTGCAAACTCAAGATTAGATGCAATAACCTCAATAACCAATAATTCACATGCAATCGCAGCAGACGCTGTAACTGCAATGATTTGCGAAAATCAAGATTCACTTAATTCAAAAATATCTTTAAATACAACTAACAAGATGTCCGTTTGTTTAAGAGATGGAGAAATAATCCTGAGGATTGTTGCTTATCTTTTAATTTCTAATGACGAATCAGTTTTAGAAAAAAGTTGTTTGAAGGATCTTAAAAATACTTATCTTGCTCTTGGGGTACCTTTAAGAAATGCAAGAAGGGTTTTTCAATTAATGCGAGATGCAACTATCTCTGATTTGAATTCAACAGTTAATAATATGAGTGGAAACAAAGGCTTTCTTCCTAAATTAATATCTGAAACAGAGTTTCAATTTGAAAGGATAATTAATCTTTTAAACTAGCTAAATTCCTTATTTCTGAAGTATGTGAAGTCTGTATAACTGAGTTATTTTCTAGATTTCTAATAGTAGAAAATCTGGATCTTACATGAGTGGATAAAAAGGAAATTCTTTCTTCGGAAACTGTTGATTTATAAATAGTTTTAATGTGTAAATTATTTTGTTCATCAACAAAATAATTGGATGATGAAATAAAGGATTCTGTATAACCTTTATTTCTTAAAACAATTCCTGAATTTTCATCTTTGGGTAAAAAAATCAGAATAGTTTCATCTCCCTCACTGATATCATCATTGTCCCAATCACTAATAGCTTGCCAGTTTATAGAAATGGCTATGCTCTCTAGGTTTAAACTGAATTTATAATTTTTAAAGATTTCAACGACTTTTTTATTTTTTTTGTTGATATGTTTTATATATATTTTACTAGTTGAGTTTTCAAATTCCTGAAAAGCTAAAGTGTGAGTACTTCTAATAGATTTCCACTCTCCTATACTTTTATCAATGAATTGATTAATTATTGTTAGATTCTTCGTCAAGTTTATCTTCTACGGAATGATTTTCTGCTTTTTGTATCATTCTTACCATTGAATCCACCATTAATCTTTTTGCAGAAGTTACTTTTAATCCAGAAGGAGTAGTTGATATTTGTTCTCCAGGGCGATCATATGAAGTTGGTCTAAATGGAGTCATCTAATAACTTTAAAAATTAATCGATTTCTATTCTTGCATGAATCATTATTTATATAGTTATTGTTTGCGAAAATGTCATATCTTTCTTCTTTGATTACAGAATTATCAACTGTTTTGTTATTTAGGCATTTTATTTTTTGCCAATCCTGAAATAGTCGCTAAAGCAAACATTCCCAATAGAGCAATCCCTAGAAATAATCCTGCTCCCTGGCTAACTCCAGCTCCTACTGCTACTAGTATGGAGTCACTGATTAGAAGACTTATTAATAATGCAGGAGTAAATATTTTCCAGCGAGTTCCTCCAATACCAATTGCGTAGCTTAGAAAATCAAAAAGGCCAGTCATTAGTAGACCTGTCATAAGAAAGAAATTTTCTTCTAGCTGGTTTTGATTAAAACTTTCAATCTTTTGCATTGCTTTTGGGCCTACTAAATTACGTACAGGACCCCGACCATAATTTCTTGCGATAAAGAAAGCGGCTTGGCAAAAAACGATATCAGAAAAGATTATTGTCATGTAACCTTTTTGAAATCCTAGTAATGAACCTGCTAGCAGAGAATAAGCTGAACTTGGAAGGGCAGGTAAAATAATACTTACTCCTCTGAGTATGAATATTCCAAAAGGAGCCCAAATCCCCATACTTTCTATTTTGTTCCTAAGAGGTTCAATCCCATAATTTTGGATTAAATAAATCAATACAATAAATATTGCGATAAAAAAAACTACTGATAGAAATTTCTGTATTTTATTCATTATTTTTCTAATAAATTTATTGGAAGTAAATTCTTAATTCAATATTCGATTGTATCTATAATAGAAATACTAATCAATAAAAATTTTTACAAATTTTTAATCTTATATTTAATCTCGATAAAAGATTTTTTATTTCAGCAGTATTCATGATTAATTCTAAGAATAAAGTTAATTCAACAATTATTAAAAATATCATTGGTTTATCCCTTTCAATAATCTTTTCCATGTGCATTTCAATAAAACAAATAAATGCTCTGCCTCATGAATGGGTTGGAGTTCCCAAAAGTGAATATGGAGAACAGTTATGGGATAGACAAAGTATTAAAAGGAATGAGGATGGTTCTGTGAGAGTATTGAGTAAATTTATTCCCAAAACAAAAAGTGAAATTACTAAGAATATTCTCTATACAATGGATATAAATTGTTTTGAAAAATCATTTAGAGACGTTGATGTCTCTGTAGATGAAGTAAATAGTAATTTCAATGATTTAGCTGATTGGCAAGAGCCAAATGGAGATAAACTGATTTTGGGTGTTATTGGTCAAGTCTGCAGATTCGAAAACTAAAAATTTTAAATTATAAACATAAGATTACGAAAAAATAGCAAGTTGGCCAAGCCTTAAAAGTATAAAACCCTGTCCAAGAAAGGGTTTTAAAGGTGCCAGGACCCAGATTTGAACTAGCCATATTTTTCAAAATCAGTCCAAAAACAAGCATTTTAGTATCGATAAGATACTAAAAACAGCTTATTTTTATAAGTTTTTATCAGCTTACATACCACTTACATACTTTAAGCATTTAATTAAGTTGTTTGAAATTACTAACTATAAATTCTTAAGTATGTAAGTGAATGTCTTTAAAAATATAGACTTTTCTATCAACATCTAATTATCTATAGGATTAGTGATTAAGTTAAAAAGTCTTATCTAAGATAATTTTTGAATTTAAAAGACCTATGCAGAATTTGCATAGGTCTTTTAAAAAAAACCATTGATTATTTAAATTCAAATCCAGGGATACTTTCTAAGGATTCTAACTCCACTTCGTAATAGGTGAATTTAAGAATATGCCCATTGATTTTTCTTTGATCTCCCCAATCGAAAGATTGGTTTTGCCACATATAAACCGTTGGATCTACAGAAAATTCATAGGCAAAGTATCTTGGGCCATCATCACTCAAAGGAATTGAATTATGTTTGTCTGTAAAAACACATTTAGTTTCTCCGTATGATCCAGATTTATAGGGCTCAAATCCAATGTGATAAATTTTATTATCATTTGCTAAGTATGGCCAAATTCCAAAAGTGCCTCTACCATATTTACCCTCTTTGTTGGCTTGCAAATATTCGTTTGGTTTATTGGGAATAGGTATAAAATATCCGTTATTAAGTCCAGACCATCCCTTGCCTGAGTAGGGGTAAACTCTTACTAAATTTACTTTAGGGAATTTAAAGTTAAGTTTCTCAAAATTATCGAACCACTTTTTCTCTACGTCGTCAGCAGTAGCTTTTTTTAAATCAATATTAAGTAAAGAATAAATAGCAAAACTACTTTTCTCCAAGAATTTTGATATTTGTATATTTTCCTTTCCAGAAAATGGTCCACCTATAACCTTTCCATAACATTCACCAGCGTTTACGCTTTCTTGAAAAATAAATAACGAAATAAAGGTTATTAAGTAAGATTTTAAAGTTATTTTCAAAACTAAATAAAGAACATTATTCCTCCAAACAACATCATAGGCACGCCTATGATAATTCCTATTCCAGTGAAGCAAAAAATAGCACCCAATATTATATTTAATAAACCTACTGCTTTTCTGCTTGGTCTCCAAATTAAAGGGAGTATTATGAGGCTTATTATGAGGCTTAATGAAAAAAGGGTTATGAATACTTGAGATATAGAAGAAGCATTTTTTTTCTCATCTTTTTTTTCTAAATAAATACTTTCGTCTAAATAAATACTTTCGTCATTAAAACTATTTTTTGGAATATTAGTTAGTTCTATTGCAATATTTTTATTTTTAATTTCTTGAGCATTTAGCATATTATGAAAACTTAAATTGATACTTATTCCAAGAATTAGCAATAAAATTAAAACAAGTTTTTTCATAAGTATTTTAATAATTATTATTATTGAAAATACCTGATGGAGTTCTCTCTACAAAAACATCTGGACACATACTTCTCATTATTCTAAGTTTTTCCATTACTTTTGGATCTCCTCCTGACATAACAGCTGCACCTTGTACAATTGCAGCTGGATTCATGCCCATAACAAGCATATTTTCAAGGTTATTACATTCTTCCTTTGCTTGTTCCCTAGGTGTCGCACAAAACTGTGAGTATAATTTTTTAGATTTTTTGTCGCCTAATAAAGAACTTTGCTTCACGTCATAACAACCACCCTCTTTGTCTCCTAAATCGTCAAATTTAATAGTAGCCCTAACTAATAGAGAATCTGTATCTTTAGGATCCAAAGCTATAGCTCTATCACAAACTTTTAATGTCTCTTTATAGATTTCCTTTATGTCACTAAAAGCACCACAGACATATGAAGCAATACTAGGGTCATTTTTATATTTATTAAGAGCTTTTTTACCTGCTTGTACCAAGTTTTCACTTTCATTTAAGGAAATATAGATCAGTAGATTATTTGTATATGCAGTTACTAGATACTCATTATCACGGTTTAACCTTCTGATATTTTTATAGTCTTCCAAAGCGGATCTTAAATATTCTACTTGTTCTTTGTAATCTAATTTTTGGTTGTAACCTAATTCTTCGTTAGCGAGGGCCTTGTAGTAGTAAACAATATGAATTTTTTCACCCTCAGGCTCTAATTGAATCGCTTTATTTGATAATTCAACAACTGTCTTATATTTCTTTTGAGTATATTGTTTTTTAATGGCGGTTAAATAATCATCAAATGTTGCATTTTCTGGCAAGTTTACTTTGTTAGTTTGAGATGGAATTTTTAATTGTTTTTCAATATTCTTGAGACCTTTAATTGGTAAATTTTTTAAGGGAAAACTAAATGCTTTATTGTTTAGTTCATATAAACCAAATAAGGTAGAGAGAATAAAGATACTGGCTAATAATTTTTTTCTCATAAGTTCTTTTTTGTGAATAATAAACTCAAGTTGAAGATATTGCATTTATGAAAAGTTATATTCTTAACATTGTGGAAGTAATTTGGGATTATATATTTTTGAGAATTTGTAGTTCTTTAGAGAGAGGAATTAATTATAAAATATTTAAAAAACTTTAAACTACTTAGAAATTAATTTTTTTAATTTTTCTTTTGCATATTTTGTACACTTAGCATTTAATTCTTCTGTGAATTTACCTCTATTTTTGTGTAAGCATTCTTCATAAAAAAAATAATCTCCATCTGGGTTATAGTCACTATTTTCACAAGCAATTAATGGATTTATAATATGAGCCGCTAAAAGGAAATATATTAATTTCATATTGTTGAGATTGACTTTTTTGATTAGTTTAGTGACTTCCTCATTTTTTGGAGTAAAAGTTCTGGGGATTCACAAAGGGGGCAAATTTACATACCACTTACATATCAAAAATTGTAGCCTTTATTAGCCTTATTTTCCCTTTATGAGCGACATGGTCTAACATACCCATAGTGGTTGCTACAGCTGACTTTAAAGCATTAAAAAAGCACCCTTGCAGGTGCATTTTTAACCTTATATTAAAGGTGCCAGGACCCAGATTTGAACTGGGGACACGGCGATTTTCAGTCGCCTGCTCTACCAACTGAGCTATCCCGGCTCTAACCTATATACTCTAAATTAAGATGTGTAGTTTGTGAAACCCTTTTAGTTAAAAATTTTATATCTTCATCAAATATCCAAAAAAATTTTATTTTGACTTAATCGCTAACAAGGCAGTACCAAATGAAGTATTTTTTTTACATGAAACTATAGGTATATTGATAATTTTTTCCCTTATTTTTCTCCACTGAGGGTTTCCTGAACCTCTACCAATAGTAATAATTTTTTTTGGAAGTGAACCTGTTAGTGCTCCTAGTTTTTCCCATCCTTTCAATTCGATCTTAGCTAGCCCCTCGAATAATGCATGTAAATAAAGTGAGTCGCTTACTGGCCTTGGACCAAGTATCGGCTCTAAATTAGAATTATTAACAGGAAATCTCTCTCCTTTACTATTAAGAGGGAAAAGATTTAAAGAAGTGTTTTTTGATGGATTTATTTGTCGACTGAGCTCTTTTATTTCTAAATCAGAAAAGAACTGAGACAAGATACCCCAACCTGCGTTTGATGCTCCTCCACATATCCAATCGCCGTTTACTCTATGGTTTGTAATCCCTTGTTTTTTTATAGGGTTATCAATAACTTTTTTAACAATAATAGTTTTTCCTAAAACTGTGAGACCATCTTCTTTACCTAAACCTGCAGCTATTACACTTGCATTAGAGTCAGTGGTGCCTGAGATTAATATTAATTTCTTATTCAATTTAAATTTCTCTGCTAAATCAAAATTCACTTGTCCAATAATTTTTCCACTTTTTATTATTTGAGGGAGGCATTTTTGCCATGAAGTATTGAGATAGCTATTTGGCCATGATTCTTTTTTTAGATCCCAACCAAGTTTTAGATTATTAACTTCTTCTCCATGAGTCCAATCTTTTAAAAACCAACCAGTGATCCAATCAGATTGATGTCGTAAAAGTATATTTGTCCCATATTTATCTATTAGTTTTAATGCTTTAGCAAGACTACTGTATGGAGTTCGCAGATGATCTCCTTCCGAAGTTAGTGATTCAAGACGGATCTTATCTTCATTACATGCTTGGTCATAAGGTATTGCTTCTCCTATCGGTTCTCCTTGCAAATTTGATGCTGTTAAAGTTCCTGAGGTGCCGGAGATAGCTAATTTATTAAGGTTAATTTTTACCTCAATAGGTAAATTAACTAAGAGATTTTCACAGGAATTGATCCAAGAATTTGGATTTTTAAAGCTGTATGAATAAGGAACTGAATTGGAATATACTAATTCCTTATGAAGATTAATTATTGATATTCTTGCACTACTGGTTCCAAAATCTAACCCTCCATAAAAATTATCAGGCATAGAAAAATATTTTATAAAAAGATTTTGGAAGCTTCTGCTAATTGGGCTGCTTTTTCTTCTACATTTTCCCAAGGGAGCTCAAGATCTCTCCTGCCAAAATGTCCATAGGAAGCAGTCTTTTGAAAAAATTTACCTCCCATTTTTTTTGGTAGATTTCTTAAGTTAAATTCTTTTATTATTGCTGCGGGTCTTAAATCAAAGTGCTCTTTAATTAGCTCAGTCAAATTAGCTTGTGAAATAAAACCTGTATCAAAAGTTTCCACGAGAATGGAAATTGGTTTTGCTACTCCAATTGCATAACTTAATTGTACTTCTGCTTTTTTGGCCAATTTTGCCTTAACTATGCTTTTAGCTACATAACGTGCTGCATAAGCGGCTGATCTATCTACTTTTGTGGGGTCTTTACCAGAAAATGCTCCTCCTCCGTGTCTTGCATATCCACCATAAGTATCTACAATAATTTTTCTGCCAGTTAGCCCTGCATCTCCTTGAGGCCCCCCTACAACAAATTTTCCCGTGGGGTTTACTAGAAACCTTGTCTTGCTGATGTTTGGTTTGATTTCTAAATCTTCAGTTGCAGGAATTACAACATGCGTCCATAAATCATCTTTTATTTTTTGACGAATTTCTTCTTCATTTGTTGTTCCATCAATCTCAGGATTATGTTGAGTTGAAATTAAAATCGTATTAATTGAGACTGGTAACCCTTTTTCGTAATCAATGCTTACTTGAGTCTTACCATCAGGGAGCAGATACTTAAGGACCTCTTCATGCCTTACTTTGGCAAGTTGAATGGCTAATCTATGTGCCAAGCTAATTGGTAAGGGCATTAATTCAGGAGTCTCATCGCATGCATAGCCAAACATTATGCCTTGGTCTCCAGCTCCGGTATTATCTTCCAAATCATCGTTAGCATCATCCGCTTCGTTTACTCCTTGAGAAATATCCGGCGATTGTTCGTCAAGTGCTACTAAAACAGCACAACTATTTGCGTCAAAACCACCTGCTCTATAGCCTTCATATCCAATTTCTTTAATTACATTTCTAACAAGTTTTATGTAGTCGACTTTTGCTTTTGAAGTTATTTCTCCAGTAAGTAAACAAAGACCCGTATTAACTACAGTTTCGCATGCAACTCTGCTTTCTGGATCTTCTGTCAATAAAGCATCTAAAACAGCATCACTAATTTGATCACATATTTTGTCAGGATGACCTTCAGTAACGGATTCCGAAGTGAAAATGAAATCACTCATTTACAAATAATTTTGAAATTAGAATTTATCCTAAATTAAATTATCGTTACAAATCAATTATTGTAAATTAAATAATACTCGTACAAGAATAATGAGGCTTTATTTCTGATATTCGTACACAAAATAAATAAGTAAATTTATACTGTTTCAGCTGACGCTGTGGTGATTTCTTCATTATCGTCAGTTTGTTCAAATAACATTTGTTTGTATTTTGCAGCCATTTCTTCAGCTTTACTAAAAACTTTTTGAGGATCCGTAAGCATATCGCCTGGTTCAGGTTCAAGTGCTTTAGTAGATAATGAAATTCGTCCTCTTTCTGAATCAAGGTCGATTATCATAACTTTCATTTGGTCATTTACATTTAAAACATTATGAGGAGTCTCAATATGTTCATGACTAATCTCAGAAATGTGTAATAGACCACTAACTCCACCAATATCAATAAAGGCTCCATAAGGTTTAATACCTTTTACAGAACCAACAACAACTTCGCCTACCTCAAGTCGGTTCATTTTTTTCTCAACCAAAGCTCTTCTATGACTTAGTACTAATCTATTTCTCTCTTCATCAACTTCAAGAAATTTTAGAGGTAAATATTCACCTTCTAAGTCATCTTTAATTTTTCGAGCACTTATATGAGAGCCTGGGATAAAACCTCTCAAGCCTTCTACCCTAACAAGAGCTCCGCCTCTGTTTGTTGCGAAAACTTCAGAATATATAGTTGCATCCTCTTTTTGGAGTTGTCTAACCCTTTCCCATGCCCTCTGATATTCAATTCTTCTAATGGAGAGAGCTAATTGGCCATCTTCATTTTCCTCGCTCATTATGAAAAATTCTCTACTTTCTGAAGGTTGTAAAACATCATTAAGTCCTTCAACTCTATTGATTGAGACCTCCTGAACTGGCATAAAAGCAGCTGTTTTTGCCCCTATATCTATCATGGCCCCTTTTGGCTCTAGAGCAAAAACGGTACCTTTAACCAGATCGCCAGGTTTGAAATTATAGTCATACTTACCCAAAAGTGATGCGAATTCTTCTTGTGTGAACCCTGCGTTGTCAAAATCTGCATTTGTTCTGCTAGAGGAAGAATCTGCTGAAGGTATATCGCTCTTCTCGAATGATAAATCTTCCTCATTTTGAGATGCTGAATCATTATCTAACTCAGACGAATTTTTAATTTCTTGATCCTCAGAAAGTTCTTTTATAGTTTGGGAAGAATTTTCGTTCATTTGATGTATCGCAGACTACCTAAGGTAGTTAGAAAGGAATGCTACTAGCCTGCAAACCAATAGCAAAAAACATTTGTGATATGTATTCTACACTTTAAGATGCTGAATTTTATGAAATTGAAGCTAATTGGTTTTTTGAACTTCCCTTTAGAGATTCAAGAGTAGAAATAAAATCTTTTACTCCATTAAATTTTCTGTAAACTGAGGCGAATCTTATATAGGCGACTTCATTTTCTTTCCTAAGATTTTTAAGTATTAATTCTCCGATTTGTGAAGATTTAATATCTTTATTAGAGTCTTGAACGATTTGTGATTCAATTCCATCTACGAAATTAATAATTGCTTCACTACTGAAGTTGGTCTTTTCGCATGCTCTTGAAATACCAGTAAATAATTTTTGTTTATCAAATAATTCTCTGCAACCGTCTTTCTTTATAACTGAGACTGGCATTGATTCCACTCTTTCATAAGTTGTAAATCTAAAACTGCAATTTAAGCACTCTCTTCTTCTCCGAACACTTTTGCCACTATCAGCAGATCTTGATTCCAAAACTCTGCTATCTGTGTTTTGACAGGTCGGACACTGCATGTAGGGAATAAGATGAACTTTAACTCCAATAGTAGAGTAATATGCCAATTATGAAAAGTAAAATAAAAAGACCTCTTCATAAAGAGGTCTTTTTATAAGTTCATTTTTTATCAAATTTAGGAGGATCTCTAAATGCTACAGCAAAGAATAAGGTAACAACTGCGAGAGTTAAAATAAGAACGTAAGCAAAAGCTTCCATAAGATTAAGTAATAAAGTTTAGGTTAAACCCTTCCTGGGATTCTTCTAGTGGATTCGTCACCAAGCTTCTTGAATAAACCAAATTCAACTTGGTCACCAATCTCAGCGTCAATTCCAGCGAATGAATTTCTGTAAAGAGTTCTTGAAGCATGCCACCAGTGGCCAAACAAGAATAGCAATCCGAAACATAGATGTGCATATGTAAACCATGCTCTTGGGGAGCTTCGGAATACACCATCAGATTTATATGTCTCTCTGTCGAACTTGAATGCTTCTCCAAGCTGCGCTTTTCTAGCTAATCTTTTTACTACTGCAGGATCAGTAAATGTTTGACCATTTAAGTCTCCTCCATAAATAGTTGCTGTAATGCCAGTTTGCTCAAATGAATACTTCGCTTCAGCTCTTCTAAATGGAATATCTGCTCTTACATTACCTTCTTTATCTTCAAGTATAACTGGGAAGTTTTCAAAGAAATTAGGTATTCTTCTAACTTCTAATTCATTTCCTTCCTTGTCTTGGAATGCAATGTGACCTTGCCAACCTGTTGGTAAACCATCACCATTAACAAGAGCTCCGACTCTGAATAATCCTCCTTTAGCAGGACTATTTCCAACATAGTCGTAGAAGGCTAATTTCTCAGGAATAGATGCATATGCCTCTTCTTTAGTGGCACCATCATCTATAGCAGCTTGAACCCTTCTATTAATTTCAGTTTTGAAATAGCCAGAGTCCCATTGATATCTAGTAGGACCGAATAATTCGACTGGAGTTGTGGCTGAACCATACCACATTGTTCCTGCAACAACGAAAGAGACAAATAAAACAGCAGCTAGTGCACTAGCTAGAACTCCTTCAAGACTTCCAAGTTTTAATGCTCTATAAAGTCTTTCCCCTGGTCTATTAGTGATGTGAAAAATACCACCAATAATCCCCATTAGTCCCGCTGCGATATGATTTGCAACTATCCCTCCTGGATTAAAGGGGTTAAAACCATCTACACCCCAGGAAGGAGCAACAGGCTCTACATGGCCAGTTAAACCATAAGGATCAGAAACCCAAATTCCTACGTTAGCGCAATGAAAAGCTCCAAAGCCAAAGCATGTGAGTCCAGCTAGAAGAAGATGAATTCCAAATATTCTTGGCAGATCAAGAGCAGGTTCACCAGTTCTTGAATCTTCCCATAAATCTAAGTCCCAATATGTCCAGTGCCAAATTGAGGCCAACATTAATAATCCACTAAATACTATGTGTGCTGCTGCAACCCCTTCAAAACTCCAGAATCCGGGGTCAACTCCTGTAGCACCTGTAATATCCCATCCGTTCCAACTACTTGTAATACCAAGCCTTGCCATAAATGGCATAACGTACATTCCCTGTCTCCACATTGGATTGAGAACAGCATCAGAAGGATCAAAAATGGCTAATTCATAAAGAGCCATAGAACCGGCCCAGCCGGCTAATAATGCAGTATGCATAAGATGCACAGCAAGTAGTCGACCTGGGTCATTAATAACTACTGTGTGAACTCGATACCAAGGCAATCCCATCGGTTAATTTCTAGTAACTATGCTGAATAAACAGCTAAACATCACGATAGTAAGGGTTTTTTAGTCTTTCAGGGATTTTTGTAAATAAATTTATTTTCTTGCAAAAATTGGGTAAATTAATTTGTATTACTGAGTTTTCAAGGAATTTTTGACAAAAAATTGTTAATATTTTGGTCACAATTCTCAAAGTAAAACGCCAAAATAAGAAAAATAACTAAAAAAATGGCAACTATTAGATTCATCCGTGAGGATTTAGAGGTTCAATGCAATCCTGGTGAAAATTTAAGGGAACTAGTAATGAAAGAGAACTTACAACTTTATGGATTAAAAGGGATTTTAGGAAATTGTGGCGGAGCAGGGCAATGCAGTACTTGTTTTGTTTCAGTTGAGGGAGGTAGCAAAAATTCTTTAAGCCCTCTTACATCAGTTGAAGAAGAAAAACTTCAAAATAGACCTGAAAATTGGCGACTTGCATGCCAAACATTAGTAAAATCCTCTACTGTCATTTTAACAAAACCACAATCTCCACCTTCAAATTTAGAAGAACTTAAAAAAAATAGCGAAAATAAAAAATTACCTCGCTAATTGTTTAAGACTGTTAATTAGTTGATAAAAATTTGTTTATTTTTCCACTTTATTTCAAGTTATATGTCTATAGTCTTAATACCTAATAGAACTGTCCACTAAATGGAAACAACTAATTTCGGATTCGTAGCTAGCCTTTTATTTGTAGGGGTGCCAACAATATTCCTTATAGGTTTATTTATTTCTACTCAAGATGGCGAAAAATCAAGCTTCTACTCAGAATCTGGTAAAGGTAAGCTTGGCCCAAAACGCTAAAGCTTTTATAAATGCTTAGCATTTCTGTAAAAGAATTTTTATTTTGGAAAAAAACACAACTTTCTAAGGGGGGAGATCATCAATCTCTTAATCTTTTACTTGATTCTGTAGGCGGTATATCGACTAGTGATCTAAATTTGATAAGTATAAATCCTGAGGGAAACTTACATATAAAAAAAAACTTAGAATTTTTAGAATCTGTTTGGGACGATCATTTACTGAAATCTTGCCCAATTCAATACCTTTGTGGAATAACTTTTTGGAGAGACTTAAAATTAAAAGTTACAAATAAAGTACTCATTCCCAGACCAGAAACAGAGATCATAGTTGATATTGTCTTCAATATATTTCGAAAGAAGTCAGAAAAATTATTTTTTGCTGAATTAGGAACTGGCTCAGGCGCTATAAGTATTGCTTTGGCATTGGCTTATCCATTTAGTGACTTAGTGGCAACTGATATAGATCAAGATGCATTAGAAATAGCCACTAAAAATTATAAAAATTCTTCTAAAAAATCAAATTTGAAATTTTATTGTGGAAATTGGTGGTCACCTCTTGAAGGTTATAAAGGAAAAATAGACCTCGCTGTTTCAAATCCGCCATATATTCCAAAAGACACTTATGAAAAATTACCCAAAGAAGTTAAAAATTTCGAACCTAAAGTTGCTTTATTAGGCGGCGAAGATGGTTTAAAACATATTAGGGAAATAATACAAAAAGCACCATTATTCTTAAAAGAAAAGGGATGGCTAATTTTAGAGAATCATTTTGATCAATGTGAAAAAGTAAAACAACTACTTATTAAAAATAAATTTACATCAATAGAAATTGTGAAAGATCTCTCAGGTATTGGTAGGTTTACCATTGGAAGATATAAATAAATTATTATATGTTCATAATCTAAATGAATTTAGTAGACCGCAAATCCGCTTTGGAGACTCTTAAAAGTGGTTTACCTATAATTTTCCCAACTGATACATTACCTGCAATTGGATGCTTGCCAAAATTTTCAAATACTATTTATAAGTTTAAAAAAAGAGATAGAGACAAACCCTTAATTCTTATGGGATCAGAATACAAACAATTAATCGATTATGTTCACGAATCAGCTAAAGAAGATTACGAAAATATAGCTTCAAAATATTGGCCTGGAGCTCTGACAATGGTTATTCCTGCTTCAGAAAAGCAGACTACAAATCTCACAAGCAATGATTTTACTCTTGGTTTGAGGATTCCAAATTCATATATGGCTCAATCTCTCATGCGAGAAACAGGCCCTTTGTTAACTTCAAGTGCAAATATTTCAGGTTTTAAAGGATCAAATACAGTTAAAGGTATAGCTCAAGACTTCCCTTCCTTAAAAATTTTGGGCCCAATCCCCTGGGGAAAAAGAAGTGGAAAAGCTAGTACCATTATATTTTGGAAGAAAAGTGGAGATTGGAGACTGATTAGAGAAGGAGAAGTATTAGTTAGGGAATTGTATTAATGTTTTTATTATTATTTTTTGTTCTATTAATTCAATTTTTTACTTATTGGGTATTTGAACCCCTTGCATCTTTTTTAGAGTATGTTCTCGAAATAAGATTGTTTCCTATCATTGCTCTGATAGTTTTAGTCTTTTTATTTTCAGCAAAGAATATTGAACAGAATTAAATAAATCAAAATGCCGGCTAACAGATTTGAACTGATGACCTTCGCTTTACAAAAGCGCTGCTCTACCGCTGAGCTAAGCCGGCAATCTCTTCATCTTACAATTAGGAAGGGTCAATTATCAGTATTTTTATAGCTTTTTTTAAATTTATTACTTTTTGATATCTTTATTAGCTTTATCAGTTTTTTTGAATTTTATTTCTCCTGAAATAGTTCTTTTGATTGGTAAATTTGCAACTAATGCAGTCATTCTATCCTCAGTCTCTAAACTTACGGCCACCTCATCAAAATCAATTTCAACATATTTAGCAACAACATCAAGAATCTCTTTCCTCATTTTATCTAAAAGATCAGTTGTTAAGGAACTCATATCAACTCTGTCATGAGCGAGTACAAGTTGTAATCTTTCTCTAGCTGTATTTGCACTAGACGTTTCTCTGCCTAGTAATTTATTTATAAGATCTCTGAGAGTCATCATTTTAAAAAACCTTTGTTTGCATTAATCTCATGAATTTATCTTTAAGACTTTTGCCTTCTTTTTTGGGATCGATAATTGGTACTTCTTTATTTGTAAGTCTTTGAGAAACATTTAAATAACATTTTTTTGCAGGAGATCTACCATCTGACAGTGTCAGGGGCTCTCCTCTATTTGTACTTATTATTACCTGTTCATCTTCTAAAACAATACCTAACAAAGGCAAAGAAAGGATCCCTTGAACATCTTCGATAGATAACATTTCTTGACTAGCCATCATGTTAGGACGAACTCTATTGATTACAAGTTGGATAGGCTCAATATCTGAAGTATTAAGAATCCCTATCACTCTGTCTGCATCCCGCACTGCAGATAATTCCGGGTTAGTAACAACAATAGCTTCCTTACAGGCAGCAAGAGCATTTTTAAAGCCATCTTCTACACCAGCAGGACAATCTACTAAGACAAAGTCAAAGTTCTCACTAAGCAGCTCACTAATTTTTTTCATATCTTCGGGCTTCATCCAATCCAACATCCTTGGATCTCCAGCAGGTAGAAGAGCAAGATTAGGTTCTTTTTTATGTCTAACCAATGCTTGGTCAAGACGACAATTCTTGTCTAGAACATCTTGAGCTGTATAAATGATGCGATTTTCTAATCCTAGAAGAAGATCTAAATTTCTTAAGCCAAAATCAGCATCTAATACAGCAGTTGTTGCTCCGCTATTAGCAAGTGCTATGCCTAGGTTTGCAGTTAAAGTTGTTTTACCAACCCCTCCTTTGCCTGAACAAATTAATATTGTGCGAGTATTCTTCCCCACGATTTTAAAGATTTTACAAATAATAAAGCCACTTGCGGAAAGTTAAATATTTTAAAGATTAAGTAATTCTTAAATTTATATAGTTTGAATTAATTTATTGCAAATTATTGATTAATTTTTATTTTCGATTAGGTGTGGCTTGATAATTATCGTTTGTTTATCTATTACTGCAATTTCTGGATAACAATTTTTTGGCTTATCCTTTGGTCCAATAGCTATCACATCTGCAATTCTTAACTGTAAAGGGTTTAGATAAAGTGATGCAATAGAGGCATTTTTATTTCCACTTTTCCCTGCGAATGCGATCCCTAGTAATTTGCCCCAAACGTAAATATTTTTCTTGGCGGAAACTATTGCTCCTGGATTAACGTCTCCAATAATGCATAGGTCTCCATTTGAAGATATTCTTTCACCCGATCGTACTGTTCCTTTGTGAAGAATATCGTCTTTCTTTTTTGAATTGAATAATAGTAACTTATTTTTAATCTCTTGCTCTTTTATAAAAGATGAATCTATTTTTAATGACTTTCCGCTTATAATCGTATCTCTATTATTTGAGTAAATGCATAAGGAACCAATATTAATTTTGTCAAAATGATTTTTTAATTTTGTTAACTGATGAGAACTTATTGACTCATTGACAGCGAAAATTTTTGCTTCTAAAGGCTCCTTGATGGAAGAAAATCTTTTGAAAGTTTCATGGATATTATCTAAATCTAACAAAGAAAGAATTTCTAAATATTTACTTTTAGTGTTTTTTATAACGATTTCCATTGAATTTATCTAGGAATTGTTTTTTATTAATGAAATTTCATTTTTAACATCATTTTTGATCATATCTGGATAAATAATAAAAGAGCTTTCCTCTGATCTCATTAAAGTTTTTATTAATGCAGAGCTATTTTCTAATGCGCTTTGATAAGTGCCGTCCCATATTTTTAGTGCATTGTTAGATTCAAAACCTTTAAAAGACTTTTCCTTAATCCCACAAAATATTTCTGAATCATAACCATTCTTTTCACATAATTTTGAGGCAAATGCAAGGATTTTTAATCTATTCATTTTACTTAAAAAACTTATGTCCGATGCCTTTAATAAATTTCTGTCAATATACATTTTGCATAGTGTAGAAAGTGGCTCAAAAGATTCATCCTTCCATCTAATCAAATGATAATAAAAGGTTACATCATCATTTCTTATGAAATCATCAAAATCAACCTTTGAAGGTGAAAAAATCCATTTATGTAGAGAATTATCTAACCAAATATTCTTTTCATAATTATGTTTTATTGTGTGTAATATTTTTTCCAGAATCCATGTTGATATTTCGTTTATCCTGTGATTGTAGATTGTTCTGTACATCAAGTTTCTAAGTACAAGGAAATGCTCAATAGCGATCACTCCTTTTGGTTTGATTCCTATATTCCCGTCAGGAGAAAAGGTAAGAGCTGAAATTATTCTCTCTAAATCTACTAAGCCATAATTAGTTCCTGTGTTGTAACTATCGCGTAAAAGATAATCGAGACGATCGCAATCTATCTCACTACTTATCAATGTTTTTAAAGGTTTTGAAAATAGTTGTTTTGATTGAAATAATTCACCAATTTTTCTGGGTAATTCGTTGTCATACTTTTTGAGGATTGAATTTATTGGAGAATAATTTGTAACTAAATTTTCTGACCATTTTTCGTGATCATGCTTGAATATTGTTTCACTGGTATGGCTTAAAGGTCCATGACCTAAATCATGTAGTAGAGCTGCTCCATAAAGAACAAATTTATTTTCACAAAATGAAGATTTACTTTCAATTAATCTCATATAAATTTTTCTAGCTATACAAAAAACACCAATTGAGTGCGTAAATCTACTCGATTCTGCACCATGAAAAAGTAATGATGCCGCTCCAAGTTGTTTTATTCTTCTTAGTCTTTGAAAAGCAACTGTATCAATTAATTCCATAATCATTAATTCTTCTGGCTTTCCTGCATCAAATACTATTTCTTTATGAATTGGGTCATGGAAAATTCTTTTAATACTCATACTTTTAAGATTTTTTATTTTCAATCTTTAGTCATTTAAAGATTTAATTTCTTCATTGTTTAATACAATCGTTTGAACTGGAGCTTCTTCTTTTTCTAAAAGCGACCCCAGAAATAATTCTGCATTCCTCACCCATTTATCGTCAGTACTTCCATAATCACTTGCATCCGGTAGATCAAGTAATTTGTCAGGAGTCATACCTTGGCCTTGGATATTATTACCTTTGGGGGTTAAGTAACTAGCCACTGTTATGGCTATACCACTATCTTCTCCCAAACTTTTTAGGGATTGAATTAAACCTTTCCCATAAGTTTGTTCTCCCATAAGAATTGATCTCTCATTATCTTGTAAAGAACCAGCAAGTATTTCACTGGCACTTGCAGTACCTTTATTTACTAAAGTCACCATTGGTCCATCAAAAGATGTCTCTTTTTGAGAAATAATTGCATCTTTGATTCCATTTCTATCTTTTGTCTCGACTACAGGTTTTTCACTCAATAATGAGTCTGCAACTGCTATACCTGAGCTTACTAATCCCCCTGAATTATTTCTAAGATCCAAGATCAAGCCCTCAACCTCTTTTTCTTTTAACTCTTGAAGTGCCTCCTCAACTTTTTTAGGTACGCTTTCGCTGAATTGAGTTATCCTTAAATATCCTATTGTGTGAGAATCGTCTCTTAATCTTTTTGTTCTAACTGGTCTGAGGTCTACTGATCTCCTTTCTAGATCGACTTCCCTAATTTCTCCTGATTCCGAAGATACTTCAACTAAAACCTTTGTCCCTGATTCACCTCTTAACTTAGAGGCAGTACTTGCAAGCCCTAATTTTTCTGATGAGATTCCGTCCACTGTTTTGATAAAGTCCCCGCTTACTATTCCAGCTTCTTCAGCTGGCGAACCCCCAAGAGTAGAGATAACTTTAACTTTTTTGTCATCATCTTCACCTAATTGGAGCCCAACACCATTAATTTCACTCCCAAAATTACTTGATTTCAGTAGTTCATAATCTTTTGGGCGTAAAACTCTCGTGTAGGGATCGTCTAGAGGTCTTAACATGTCTTCAATTGCGGAATAAGCCTCTTCACTTGTTTCAATTTGTTTCTGTAATGTTTTTTGTCTAATTCTTTTCCATTGGATTTCATCAAACTTTTCTGGATCATAAAAACCTTCGTTTACCAAGGTCCAAGCGTCAAGTACTAATTGCCTGCTATCACTGAGAGCATCCACTCTTTCAATCAACAAAAGATTGATAGAAAAAACGATGATCATTAATGCAGTGATAACAGTTTTGAATGTTAAAAGTTTGTTAAAAGATGAATTCATTGGGTTAAGTGTTAACACCAAGTATAAGAATTTTAAGTAAGCTCTTTATATCAAAGCTAATTTTTTTTTTGGATGGCGAATTCTTCATCTGTTTATGACTGGTTTCAAGAAAGGCTTGAAATTCAAGACATAACTGACGACGTAACTTCCAAGTACGTACCCCCCCACGTAAATATTTTTTATTGTTTAGGAGGTATAACTTTAGTATGCTTCCTAATTCAATTTGCAACAGGTTTTGCAATGACTTTTTACTATAAGCCAACAGTTACTCAAGCTTATAGCTCAGTGAGTTATTTAATGACTGATGTAAGTTTTGGATGGTTAATAAGATCTGTGCATAGATGGAGTGCATCAATGATGGTTTTGATGTTAATCCTTCATGTCTTTAGGGTTTATCTTACCGGAGGTTTTAAAAGGCCAAGGGAATTGACTTGGGTTACAGGTGTTGTAATGGCAGTCATCACAGTTGCTTTTGGAGTGACAGGATACTCTCTGCCTTGGGATCAAGTAGGTTATTGGGCAGTCAAGATTGTTTCAGGTGTCCCTGCTGCAATACCAGTAATTGGTGACTTTATGGTTGAACTACTTAGAGGTGGAGAAAGTGTTGGACAATCCACTTTAACCAGATTTTATAGTCTTCATACTTTTGTATTGCCATGGTCATTAGCAGTTTTCATGTTGATGCACTTTTTAATGATTCGTAAACAGGGCATTTCAGGTCCCTTATAAACTCATATACTTATAGCATTACAAGTTTCCCATATGTCTACGTTAAAAAAACCAGATCTATCTGATCCAAAATTAAGAGCAAAGTTAGCTAAAGGTATGGGCCATAACTATTATGGTGAACCAGCTTGGCCAAATGATTTACTTTATATATTCCCGGTAGTTATTTTAGGAACTATTGCCTGTGTAGTTGGATTAGCAGTTCTTGATCCTGCAATGTTGGGAGACAAGGCTAATCCCTTCGCAACACCCTTGGAAATACTTCCTGAATGGTACCTCTATCCAGTTTTTCAAATACTTAGGGTTGTTCCAAATAAACTTTTGGGTATTGCACTTCAAACATTAATTCCACTTGGATTGATGATTTTACCTTTTATAGAAAACGTTAATAAATTTTCTAATCCATTTAGAAGACCAATTGCAATGTCTCTTTTCTTATTCGGAACTTTTCTAACAATATATCTTGGTATTGGGGCATGCTTGCCAATTGATAAATCACTAACCTTGGGACTATTTTAAGCTTAAATTTTAAACATATCTAGATCATTATACTCATTTCTTAAAAAATGATTCATTAATAAAAATCCAACAATTGTCCAAGTTTGATACGTTCTTGATTGTTGCCCAACCCAGGTACCTGTAGGCCCATCAAAATATTCTGCCCATTCTTGCTTTGGTAATTGATTAAGTTGGCACCAATATGATTCCTCTATTAGAGATTTCATTTCTTCCATGAGAATCACATCGTCAGAACCATAATCTTTTTGATGCAAAAGGACAGCTGTTCCAAAAAACCAAAGTAAACTTGGCCAATGACCACCGTTATGGTAACTCCAAGGCCAATTCTTTGGATCAGATCCAGTTTTGTTTTGCCATTCTTCGACATCCATATGAGGATGACAAATTCGCATAGGCATTTGAGCCATTAAATGCTGTCTGTTATGTAAAACTAATCTAAATAAGGCTCTTTGTTCTTCAGGAGGCAGTATTCCGAATATACATGCTAAAGAATTACCTAAACTATAAAATCGAAAGTCAGGCCTTCCTGTCCTAATATTTCCTATTAAATAACCACCTCTGTTCTCTAACCAATCTTGTAGCCATGAGGGAACCACTTGAGGTTGAACGTTAAATTCATTGAAGTGTTGATCATCACCATACTGCTCAGTTGGCCTTCTTCTTAAAATTTGCATCGTTTGGCTGGTAACCCAATAATGTTTTAAAAGAAAACTTCCTAAATCCTTAACCCATTGATTCGTAAGAGTAAGTCTTTGGTCTAGAAGTCTACTAACATGTTCTGCTCTACTTAATTCCATTAAGTTAATACAACTTTTTAAACATCCATGAAGTAAAACTTCAACTTCTAGAGGTGCTCCCCATACATCCATAGGTCTATCAATCATAAATGCGCAATCTGGAACAAAAAGTACTGGAGTACCCTCAAATGTTGGATGTAGAACCAGATCTAGTAGAAGTTGAATACCTCTTTGTACGCTTTGACTTTTTCCAAAGGCATAATCACCGCTTTTGTTGACATAATACCAACATAAAATGGGCCACCATAAACTTGCATCAGCTGAAGTAATCCTCCCTATCGATCTCTGACCATAGTCTCCAATAAGCTGTCCATTTTCTTCAACGAAACTAGTAGGAAATACCCCACGTGTTTGGTAATTAGAGCTTTGTAACTCAAGGCATACACCTAGGAACTTTTTGACAATTTCGTAACGTTTTTGGGTAATGAGATAAATCATTACAGGAACATTGTCTCTTAAAAATATTTCTCCATAATTTAATTTTTCATTTTTTGTTGGGTGTTCTAGTGCAGCAACGCTTCCCACTAATTCGCCTGATATTTCAACCAAAGTCTTTTCGAAGTGTTTTTTTGCATTTGTTACAATTTTCTCTTCATCAGAACTTGGTCTTACTCTTAAATTTTTTTGACTAAATCTTTCTGCCATTTCATTTATATCCCTTTATTTAAGCCTAGTTGTTTAATGAGACTTTGAACAAATAAAAAATTATTAAAAAATTTTTGTATAAAAGGTTGCACATTTACAGTCGGATGGTTTAGTATTTTCTTCTGGGCAAAAATATATTTTTTGCATTATTCAAGAAATTACCTTAAATCTTATTTTTGGTAAAAGAATGAATTTTTTGGAGATTAGATTTCGATCATTATTTTCAGCCAGAAGAAGGGTTTTTACCTTCAAAATGAGTTAGTCACTTGTTGTTTAACTCTGCACCTAGAAAATTTAAAAACTTAGGAACTGATGCTTTTATTGCGTCAAGAATAACTAAATTTTTTTTGGTTATCTCGAGATGTACATGCAATAAAGGTGTGAGGTCCCGTCAAGAATATATAAAAATGTCATCAATTGCTAACTTATAGCTTTGATGCGAACGGATCTGAGATCTTGGAAAGTCACTTTAGAAATATTTAATGTGCACTCAATGTAATCCTTAAAATTTAAGGAGGCTGAAACTAAATACAAATACTGAAATTTTTATTTGGATAAAGCAATTCAAATTGAGTAGATTTATCTACAAAAGGATTTGAACACAACGGAGAGTTTGATCCTGGCTCAGGATGAACGCTGGCGGCGTGCTTAACACATGCAAGTCGAACGAACCTTCGGGTTAGTGGCGGACGGGTGAGTAACGCGTGAGAATCTGCCCTCAGGAGGGGGATAACGGTTGGAAACGACCGCTAATACCCCATATGCCTACTGGTGAAATGAATTTCGCCTGAGGATGAGCTCGCGTCTGATTAGCTAGTTGGTGAGGTAATGGCTCACCAAGGCTTCGATCAGTAGCTGGTCTGAGAGGATGATCAGCCACACTGGGACTGAGACACGGCCCAGACTCCTACGGGAGGCAGCAGTGGGGAATTTTCCGCAATGGGCGAAAGCCTGACGGAGCAACGCCGCGTGAGGGACGAAGGCCTCTGGGCTGTAAACCTCTTTTCTCAAGGAAGAAGATATGACGGTACTTGAGGAATAAGCCACGGCTAATTCCGTGCCAGCAGCCGCGGTAATACGGGAGTGGCAAGCGTTATCCGGAATTATTGGGCGTAAAGCGTCCGCAGGCGGCTTTTCAAGTCTGCTGTTAAAGCGTGGAGCTTAACTCCATCATGGCAGTGGAAACTGAAAGGCTTGAGTATGGTAGGGGCAGAGGGAATTCCCGGTGTAGCGGTGAAATGCGTAGATATCGGGAAGAACACCAGTGGCGAAGGCGCTCTGCTGGGCCATTACTGACGCTCATGGACGAAAGCCAGGGGAGCGAAAGGGATTAGATACCCCTGTAGTCCTGGCCGTAAACGATGAACACTAGGTGTCGGGGGAATCGACCCCTTCGGTGTCGTAGCTAACGCGTTAAGTGTTCCGCCTGGGGAGTACGCACGCAAGTGTGAAACTCAAAGGAATTGACGGGGGCCCGCACAAGCGGTGGAGTATGTGGTTTAATTCGATGCAACGCGAAGAACCTTACCAGGGTTTGACATCCTGCGAACCTCTTAGAAATTTGAGGGTGCCTTCGGGAATGCAGTGACAGGTGGTGCATGGCTGTCGTCAGCTCGTGTCGTGAGATGTTGGGTTAAGTCCCGCAACGAGCGCAACCCACGTTTTTAGTTGCCAGCATTTAGTTGGGCACTCTAGAAAGACCGCCGGTGATAAACCGGAGGAAGGTGTGGATGACGTCAAGTCATCATGCCCCTTACACCCTGGGCTACACACGTACTACAATGCTACGGACAAAGGGCAGCAAACTCGCGAGAGCTAGCAAATCCCATAAACCGTGGCTCAGTTCAGATCGTAGGCTGCAACTCGCCTACGTGAAGTAGGAATCGCTAGTAATCGCAGGTCAGCATACTGCGGTGAATACGTTCCCGGGCCTTGTACACACCGCCCGTCACACCATGGAAGTTGGCCATGCCCGAAGTCGTTACTCCAACCCTTGTGGAGGAGGACGCCGAAGGTGGGGCTAATGACTGGGGTGAAGTCGTAACAAGGTAGCCGTACCGGAAGGTGCGGCTGGATCACCTCCTAACAGGGAGACAACAAAATGTTTAATATTATTATTTTGTCACCTTAGGTCGATCGGTATCTCACGTTCTTTAATTTATTAAGAATTTCATTTCCTAAGTTTTTCTAGGTCACACCCATTATTTTTCCTGGGCCATTAGCTCAGGTGGTTAGAGCGCACCCCTGATAAGGGTGAGGTCCCTGGTTCAAGTCCAGGATGGCCCATATCTCTATGTTGGGGGTATAGCTCAGTTGGTAGAGCGCCTGCTTTGCAAGCAGGATGTCAGCGGTTCGAGTCCGCTTACCTCCACTGATTACCACCTCTTCCATAATCTGTAGAAAGGAAAATTTTTGAGTTGTGATCAAAATTCTGAACGAATCTAGCTTCCTAATGAAATCATTAAGATGCTGGACTCATTGAATTAATTTCATTGTTTTCAGAGAACCTTGACAACTGCATAGATTATTTTTTAAAGACAATAAGCATCTTTATTGATGCAGATTTATTATTTGTGCAAATGCATTAATAACAATTCTATTAAGCTGATGCTTCAATTTTGAAGTTATTGGTCAAGCTACAAAGGGCTCACGGAGGATACCTAGGCACACAGAGGCGATGAAGGACGTGGTTACCTGCGATAAGTCTCGGGGAGTTGGAAGCACACTTTGATCCGGGAATTTCCGAATGGGGCAACCCCATGTACGGCCAACTGAATATATAGGTTGGTGCGAGCTAACCCAGCGAACTGAAACATCTTAGTAGCTGGAGGAAGAGAAAGTAAATAACGACTCCCTCAGTAGCGGCGAGCGAACGGGGAACAGCCCAAACCGATAGTCTTGACTATCGGGGTTGTGGGACAGCAATATGGATCAATAAGTCTAGAAGAAACGTTTGAATGGCGTGCCACAGAGGGTGAAAGCCCCGTAATCGAAAGATAAGTTGACCTAGCTGTATCCCGAGTAGCACGGAGCACGTGGAATTCCGTGTGAATCTGCGAGGACCACCTCGTAAGGCTAAGTACTACTGTGTGACCGATAGTGAAACAGTACCGCGAGGGAAAGGTGAAAAGAACCCCGGGAGGGGAGTGAAATAGAACATGAAACCGTGAGCTTACAAGCAATGGGAGCCCGACTAATCGGGTGACCGTGTGCCTGTTGAAGAATGAGCCGGCGACTTATAGGCACTGGCGGGTTAAACCGGAAATGGTGGAGCCACAGCGAAAGCGAGTCTTAATAGGGCGTTTGTCAGTGTTTATAGACCCGAACCCTGGTGATCTAACCATGGCCAGGATGAAGCTTGGGTGATACCAAGTGGAGGTCCGAACCGACTGAAGTTGAAAATTCAGCGGATGAGCTGTGGTTAGGGGTGAAATGCCAATCGAACCAGGAGCTAGCTGGTTCTCCCCGAAATACGTTGAGGCGTAGCGTCTAGTGCTCCAGCAGGGGGGTAAAGCAACCATTTCGGTGCGGGCTGCGAAAGCGGTACCAAATCGATATGAACTCTGAATACCCTGTGTGTAACTAGGCAGTCAGACTGTGGGGGATAAGCTCCATAGTCAAGAGGGAAACAGCCCAGACCGCCAGCTAAGGTCCCAAAATTAACGCTAAGTGATAAAGGAGGTGGGATTGCCCAGACAACCAGGAGGTTTGCCTAGAAGCAGCCATCCTCAAAGGAGTGCGTAATAGCTCACTGGTCGAGCGATCCTGCGCCGAAAATGAACGGGGCTAAGCGTTATACCGAAGCTGCGGATAAATTTATTTATGGTAGGGGAGCGTTCTATGTAGGGTGAAGCGTTAGCGTAAGCGGACGTGGACAGCATAGAAGTGAGAATGTCGGCTTGAGTAGCGAAAACATGGGTGAGAATCCCATGCCCCGAAACCCTAAGGGTTCCTCCGGCAGGCTCGTCCGCGGAGGGTTAGTCTGGACCTAAGGCGAGGCCGAAAGGCGTAGTCGATGGATAACAGGTCAATATTCCTGTACCAGATGTGTTTTGAGAAGGGGGACGGAGAAGGCTAACCAGGCCAGATGTTGGTTACTGGTTCAAGCGTTCGAGGCTTTGAGAGATGGAGAAAACATCTTGAGCTAAGGCGTGAGTACGAGCTGCTACGGCAGCGAAGTTGGTGATGTCATGCTTCCAAGAAAAGCCCTATACTCGTTAAGGCACAAATGCCAGTACCCGAAACCGACACAGGTGGGGTGGTAGAGAATACCGAGGGGCGCGAGATAACTCTCTCTAAGGAACTCGGCAAAATGGCCCCGTAACTTCGGGAGAAGGGGTGCCAGCGAGAGCTGGTCGCAGTGAAGAGGCGCAAGCGACTGTTTACCAAAAACACAGGTCTCCGCTAAGTCGCAAGACGATGTATGGGGGCTGACACCTGCCCAGTGCCGGAAGGTTAAGGAAGCTGGTTAGCTTTTAGTGAAGCTGGCGACTGAAGCCCCGGTGAACGGCGGCCGTAACTATAACGGTCCTAAGGTAGCGAAATTCCTTGTCGGGTAAGTTCCGACCCGCACGAAAGGTGTAACGATTTGCGCGCTGTCTCGGAGAGAGGCTCGGCGAAATAGAATTGTCTGTGAAGATGCGGACTACATACACCCGGACAGAAAGACCCTATGAAGCTTTACTGTAGTTTGATATTGTGCTCGGGCTCTGAATGCGCAGAATAGGTGGGAGACGTTGAAATAGTGCTTGTGGGTACTATTGAGTCATCGGTGAGATACCACTCTTTTAGAGCTAGGGTTCTAACGCTTACCCGTTATCCGGGAAGCGGACAGTATCTGATGGGCAGTTTGACTGGGGCGGTCGCCTCCTAAAAGGTAACGGAGGCGCACAAAGGTTCCCTCAGGCTGGTTGGAAATCAGTCGTTGAGTGCAAAAGCAGAAGGGAGCTTGACTGTGAGACCTACAAGTCGAACAGGGACGAAAGTCGGTTTTAGTGATCCGACGGTTCTGCGTGGAAGGGCCGTCGCTCAACGGATAAAAGTTACTCTAGGGATAACAGGCTGATCTCCCCCAAGAGTTCACATCGACGGGGAGGTTTGGCACCTCGATGTCGGCTCATCGCAACCTGGGGCTGAAGTCGGTCCCAAGGGTTGGGCTGTTCGCCCATTAAAGCGGTACGCGAGCTGGGTTCAGAACGTCGTGAGACAGTTCGGTCCATATCCGGTGTATGCGCAGGAATATTGAGAGGATTTCTCCCTAGTACGAGAGGACCGGGAGGAACGCACCTCTGGTGTGCCAGTTATCGTGCCAACGGTAAACGCTGGGTAGCCATGTGCGGAGTGGATAACCGCTGAAAGCATCTAAGTGGGAAGCCCACCTCAAGATGAGTATTGCCATGGCTTAAGCCAGTAAGGTCACGGGAAGAACACCCGTTGATAGGCTCTACGTGGAAGCTTGGTAACAAGTGCAGCGGAGGAGTACTAATAGACCGAGGGCTTGACCAAATAAACTTAATTTATTGTCTTAAATTTATATAATTTTCTATGCAGTTCTCAAGGTTCACACTATCCTGGTGTTCATGGCGATGTGGAACCACTCCGATCCATCTCGAACTCGGTTGTGAAACGCATCAGCGGCGAAAATATTTAGGGGGTAGCCCCTTGAGAAAATAGCTCAATGCCAGGTAAAAATATTTAAAAGGGTTTGCTCTTCTTGAGTAAGCCCTTTTTTATTTTTGGCACTTAGGACACCAATGTGTACTTCTTCCAGTAATTTTTTGCCTTGCAATTAAATTTCCACATTTATGACATTCTTTACCAGTTCTCCTATATACATTTGTCTGCAAACCAAAATTACCATTCTCTCCCTCCAAATCTCTAAAATCACTAAATGTCGTCCCCCCAGAACCTATGCTCTTTTTTAATACAGTAACAATTGATTCTTTTAGTTTGATTAACTCATTCTTCTTTATCGTTTGAGCTTCCCTAAAAGGTGAGATTCCAGCCGAGTACAAACTTTCATCAGCATAAATATTGCCTATACCTGCCACTATTGTTTGATCTAATAAGATAGCTTTTATTGACTTTGTTCTTTTTGAAATAACTTTCTTAAGGTAATTTGCATCAAATTCTTTCGAAAATGGTTCTGGTCCTAATGAGCCTAATCCTTTGATTATTTTATTGGGCGATAACCCTTGCTTAATCCACCACATTTGGCCAAAACTTCTTACGTCAATATATCTAAGTTCATTATTATTTTTATCGAAAAATCTTATTCTTGTATGTTTACAGGGCGGAGTAAAGTTATTGATGAATTTGAAATAGCCAGTCATTCTTAGATGCACTACAAGAAATCCGTTATTTTGTGAATTTTCTAGATGAAACTGAGCATTCTTATTTTGAATTTCTTTTAATTGAGCTATTAAATATTTTCCTCTTCTATCCCATTTATAAATAAGTGAGTTTAAAAGCCCTTTAATGAATTCTTCTTTATTTGTTGGAAATGCAACAGTTGAATCCCTACAGACTTCTACTTTTTTAATAATAAAGTTATTAACTTTTTGCTCTAAACCTCTGCGAACAGTTTCTACTTCAGGTAATTCAGGCAATTATTTAAGCTTTCTCTAATTCACTTTCAGCGAAATTATTTGTATTTGCTCCACCATCAGTTCCGCTTATCCCAGCGTAATTTACTTTATCGAATCTTACTACACAGTTATATTTAATACCTGAGGTATCAACTGAAGCAACTTTACCTATTTCATTGTACCAATAGGATTCTGGTCTTTTTACTCTTACGAGATCTCCTCTTGAAATTGCCATTTCTATTAATTTAACTTTTTGTAGAATAACTCATCATTAATATTCTTAGAGAGATTATTCACACATATTAATTAAAAGTTTTTACAAAAATCATTTATTAAATTATTTTCGAAATCTTCTTTAGCAGGCTTACTTCCCATCCATTTCCTGCCAGGTATTCTTACATCTAATTCATTTTTATCACAATTGATTGAAATAATCAGTTTTTTATTTTCTTGATTTAGAACGTTTAAAACTTTTCTACCTTTAATATCTTTATATGTTTTACTTTGGATAATTATAGGACCATAAATTTTTTTATCTAACTCAATTAAGTCATTATTTTTTTTATTTTCAGTTGTTTCATATTTTTCTGAATTAATTGTGTTCTTTTTTCTTATTGTGAGCTTTTGACCAATTTTTATTGAATCAGCATTATTGATATTATTAATCTCTATCAGTTCTTTTACTTTTAAATTATATTTGTTCGATATGTCAGTAAGATTTTCACCAGTTTGAACAATATGATAATTTTTAATTAAATCTGATTGTTTTGTAAGATTTTCAGAAGATTCGGAGATAATAAGATTTTGGCCAACAAAGATATAATTTTCATCTTTTAAGTTATTCAATTTAATAATTAAATCTTTATTAATTGAATAGAATTTTGAAATACTTGATATTGTATCTCCACTTTTTACAATATGAATTTTTTTTATTTCAGTTTTTTCTTCAGTAATTGATTCTTTTCTAGCAATATTCTCAATTGTGGTTTTTGATGAAAATATTTTTTCTTCTGATTTTATCAATGAGTGATTAAAAAAATTAATAAATATGGCAATTACTAAAAATGCAAATTTCATAAAACTCACTATTTATTTAAAGATAATCTTTAAATTTAAAATCGCTAGGTTTTTGAAAACAATTTAAGTAATTTAAACCTGAAAAATAAACTTTAAAAATTTCTTTACTCTTTCATAGGGGGGATAACGCAGATTTGAATCAAATAAAAAACCTTTAAAAGTAATAGATTTTTGATTTGAAAAATTTCGAAAACCTTCTTCTCCATGAAATTTACCAATACCACTTTGCCCAACGCCTCCAAAGGGTAAATTTGGAATAAGGACTGGCAACATCACATCATTTATACAAATTGTTCCAGAGCTGGTTACTTTTGAAATATGATTATGGATTTTTTTATTGCCTCCAAATAAGTAGATTGCTAAGGGTTTTGATGTTTGACTAATCTGTTTTAAAGCTGATTCTTTATCATTAATTCCAACTACAGGAAGTAGTGAACTGAATAATTCTTTCTGCAAAATATCTGTTTCATTTAATTTAGTTTTCAAAATTGTAGGAGATATTTTCAACTTTTTTTTACTAAAAGTCCCCCCAAATAAAATTCTTTTTTCTTTTTCATATTGTTTGAGAATTTCTACAGTTGATGTAAATTGTTTTTTCTCCAATTTTGATAGGTTTTCGGAAATAATTGGATTATCTCCGTAAAAACTTACTATGTATTTTTTTAATTTTTCTATAAAAATATTTTCAATTTCTTTATCTACAAAGATATGATTCGGAGCCATGCAGGATTGACCAGAATTAAAAAATTTACCCCAAACAATTCTTTTTGCAGCCACTTCTAAATTTGCATTCTTGAAAACAATTACAGGATTTGTTCCGCTTAACTCAAGAGTTAATGGAGTTAAGTTTTTTGAAGCTAATTTCATTATAGATTTTCCAGTTTCAGTACTTCCTGTAAAAAAAATGTGGTCAAAATTTTGTTCAATTAATTTTATGGATTGTTTATTATCACCCTCTACTGTCATTAGGACATCTTTACGGAAATATTTGGAAGTAAGCTTTTTAATAAGTTTTGAGGTCGCAGGACATTTCTCTGATGGTTTTATAACTGCAGTATTTCCTGCTGAGAAAATATTTATCAATGGCTTTAAAATATAAAGTAATGGATAATTATAAGGACCAAGAATTAAGACACAACCAAGAGGTTCATAAATAACTTTGGAGGATGATGGAAAAAGATAAAAAGGTGTATCAATCTTTTTTGGTCGCATCCAAGAATTGAGTTTCTTTTTTATAAGTGAAATTTCTTCTTTCACTAAAAGTATTTCTGAAAGCCCTTCAATTTCAGATTTGCCGAGATCAACAAAAAGTGATTTAATTATCTCTTTTTTATTTTCATCCAAAAGTTTAGAAACTATATTGATATGATGGATCCGCCATTTTATATCTTCAGTTTTACCAGTGAGAACTGTATTTCTTAATTTATAGATGTCTTCTAAATGAAATTTATCAGAAATTTTCATTTTTTACCTTTGAATAGTATTAAATATATCAGAGGATAAATTGAAATAACTAAGGTTTTTAGACAGTTCAATCAAAGCGAATGATTTATGAGAAATAATCAAATTTATTAATATTGCTATTAAAAATTCAAATTTTTCTTGGTTAGTATATTTCCATGAGGGAAAATTTTTCAATTAGATTGATATCTATAAATGAAATACCAGAAGTCACAAACTGGGCAAGGTTAGAAGGATTTTCTCCTGGAATGGATGATTTATCAATTTATAGAAATACAGATAAACAAGGGGTATGGGTAGCTTGTCTAGACAATCATCCTATAGGTTCTATTGCGTGTATAAAATATAATTCCTCTTATAGTTTTATAGGTTTATTTATCGTTAAAAAAGAATTCCGGAATAATGGATATGGAGTGAGATTATGGAAACATGCCCTCGAATATTTGAAAAATGTTGATTGTATTGGTCTTGAGGCTGCCCCGGATAGATTAAATGATTACGCAAAGTGGGGGTTTAGAAAATCTTCCATTACAAATCGATGGAAATTAAATGGTTCTCAAGATTTGCCATTGAGAAATTTCTATAAAGATCAATTTCATTCTTTTAAAGTTGTCCCGGGTAATAAAATTTCTTCTGAAGCAGTCTTAATTTATGATGATCAAAGAGAACCTAGTCCCAGACCACATTTTCTAAATGACTGGTTGAAAAATTCTCATGGTAATGTCAGTGCAATTGTCGATAATAATGGGATGTGCCATGGATTTGGCAGGATAAGACCTTGTGTATTGGAGGATAATGAGCAAGGCTGGAGAATTGGCCCACTTTTAGCGGATACTCCACCACTTGCTGAATTATTAATAAGGGAGTTAGTTGGTGATTTAGATGCTCAAATATTATTGGATTGCTCTAATCTGAACCCTTATGCAAATTATCTTTTATCAAGTTTGGGATTTGAGGAAATATCAAAAACTTACAGAATGTATAAAGGTATTCAACCTCCCTGCCCTATGAATCAAGTATATGGACTTGCCTGCCTGGAACTGGGATGATTTCCTTTAAAACGTTCATTTCCCCTTTTGTTTCTGTAATACTGAAATAAGTTTGTTTGATTAAGATTAACTTCCAGAAGGTTTCAAAATTTTTTCTACAATATCGGCGTTGATTATAGTGATCTCTCCATTGTCAATATTGGCAACTTGAAACAAGGTCCATGAATTTGGATTTCTAGCTCCTCCAATACAGTCGATAACTTGACCGACCCAATAATTTTCATTCTTTTCCTTAGTATCTTCGCAATTTTCTTTTTTAATTGCGACATAATCACCAGGCCTAACGAAAAGAAACTCAGGAGTTGCTGAGCTCACAATAAATAACTAATAGTATATACGTACTATAGTAAGTTATTAGTTTTGTTGCTGAACTTTGAATTATTTAGCAAACTAGGGGTAATTCAAAAATAAAATGGAATCAACTGAAATTGCTATATTTTCAACATTATTGGGGTTAATTTTAGCTTTAACTGACGCTTATATAGAACGAAATATTCCTGGATAATAAATACTTCTAATTCATTTCTTAAATTAAATAAGATTTAAGCTGGTCTAATATGTCGGCACGGTTGGAAACTAGTTTTGTAAAAACTAAATATATCAACCCTCCCATTGCGAGCCTTCCGTTAATTTTCTCTAACTGCTTAAGTTTTCTCAACAAATTAATCTTGTGGTTAAACAAAATTTAAAGGGTATAGAAAATAAAAAAGTATTGATTACTTCAAAATTAAAAAAAAATTTATAGAAATATTATTTCAAACACGAATTAAATTTAAAGCCAAGCTTCTTTCATCTCAAGATAAAGTCTCTCGCTCTCAGCAGAGTTAATTTTGCTGTCTGAATAGGATTGCTGCTGCTGCTGCTGCTGCTGCTGAGTTGAGTTAGTATTAGGATTTTGAACTTCGCTCATTAGAGGGGCTAAATATTTGTGTTTATTCTCTCATATTTAGAGCTTTTTTTGTCAACTTAAATTCTTAAATTTTATTTAAATTTTCTACGCTTTTAATTTTCCTGTTTTGAGTGAATTTATTTCGCTACAGTAGTTTTGGTATATAGGAATTTGACTTCCCAATATACAACTCCTAGGAAGATAGCACTTGCAATAATAATTTCAGAAATGGCTAACATTTTATTTTTCAATACTAATTTAATTTTGGTATCAATTTACACAGAATGCAATAGGTACTAATTACATTTTAGATTTTAAAAAATCTTATTTAATAAAATAACGCGTCGAAATAATATAAAATTTTAAGTTAGATACATATTTTTTCCGTGGGAAATTTCATAAATTCAACAACTCTTATACCTTTAATACCTTTAGTAACCTCTTTTTTTATTCTTATTTTATTGGCAAGTTTTAACAGAACACTTAACAGGTTAACAAAACCAGTTACTGCACTGGTTGCATTATCTTTATTAAGTTCTGCTTTTATAAGCTTATTTGACTATTTTAAGAAAATAGAAGAAGAATTAGTTTTATCTGAATTTCTCAAATTTTTTGAAGAAAAAAATTTAGTTATACATCTCAATTTAGTAAATGAAAAAATTATAATTTTTTTCTCGTTAATAATGATATTAATTATTGGAATATCTTTTTATAAATTGCCTAGAAAAAAAGGTTACGTCTCATTAATGATCAGCCTAGGATTAATTTCTTCTTCGGTGATACTCTCAATATTGCTAATAGATTTCTCAGCACTAATCTAAACTGTTGTAAGCATTGACAAAGCTTCGTTAAGTTCTTGGACATGATTTAATTCATCTTGAGCAATTTCTTTTATTTTTTGATCATTTGGATTATCTATTAAATATTTGGAATAAGTTTCAAATGCATGTTCTTCGATTTTTATGTTGACATCATAAGCATTAGCTGGAGAGAGGAAATAATAAAAAACCATGATCCAGTAATACACAAGAACAAGGTGTCTCGCAAAAAATCTATCAATCCAGAACCTATCTCCTCCTCTTTTCTCCATTTCTTTAAGATGCTCAGTTTCGTTAATAGCTTGATAAAAATGTTCTTTCATTAAAATCATTGTTTTCTCATTTTTAATTCCTAGAGATTCTTTAAAATGAAGAACTGAAAGAAATGCAAAATAAGGTGATCTAGCTATAACTTCTAAAACCCAAAATCTTTGTAAAGATCTACCAGAGTAAATGAAGTCTAAGAAGTTAACTGTGCTATTCAAAATCAAAGAATTTAATTTCTTCATAGATTTAGTTTTTCTTTAAGTATAATTACTCAGCCGCTCGAGGGCTATGATGTATCGAAGTAATTAACCAAAAATTAATATTTATAGTCTAAAAATTGTTACTTCCATTGAAATATTTTTTTTTCATGCATTAATTGGATAGATAAAAATTTTATATGACAACTGCTGAAAAAATTGCAAATGCCAAAAAAAGGATTGATGAATTAGAAAGACTTATAAAATTTTGGAATGATTCAGACCATGATGAGGCAAAAATAGTAAATTTTTCAAAGAACATTGAAAATAAAGTTGCTTAGATTGTGAAGATTAAGGCTAATTAAGTTTATCTACTTAAAGTGATTTAATATCTTTGAGGTTTCGAATATTGTTTAATTTATAAATAGAGCAATTAAACCTATTTTCAAAAACTGTAAGGAAGAAATAATCTAAAAGAAAAATAAATATGAAAACCTTTTCAAAAAAATATTTAGTTCCGATTAAATTTATACCATGGGTTTTTTGGGTATTTATATCTTTTATGAGTTTATATTTGTGTAAGATAGCCTGGGTAAATTGAATAATTAATGGATCTAGCTTCTCCTTAACCAACCAGGAGCACCGCCAAACCAATCCGATATATCATCTTCATTAGGGTTGAAATGATTTTCTTTATCTAGTCCATCTATCCCAAATGATTGTAAGAGGTTATCAATCCCCCCATCATTTTTCGTACCATTCCTTCTAAAACTGTTAGCTTTTTTCAGCCAAAGAGAAATTGTAGAGTTATGGTGTGCAAATTTCTCGACATATATTCTTTCTTCTAATGTAATTGATTTATCTTGAGCAATTCTTTTAATTATTCCTTGGATTTTTAATCTTTTTGAATTACTAAGAAGCATTTTGCGATCAATTCATTATTCTTTTTATAGGAAGGATTACTAAATATATCTTGTCAATGTTAATTTCAACAAATTAACTATTTTAAGAGGTTTTTAAGCAATAAAAGTCTTAAGACACTAAAAAAAGGGATCAATAAGTTACTTATGATACTTTTATTCATTTATCAAACTTATAATTCCCAAAAATTAGATAAAAAAAATCAATCCATTCTCAAAGACATTTTAAAATTTAAGAAAAGTCGACTCAGTTGTTGCATAATAGTAAATCTGTACTAATATTAGTACAGATGTATTGTTAAGATATGAAAGTGATTTCATCTTCTCCTTATGCCCCTTTTAATTCAAAAGAGTGGAATTCTCTAATAAGCAAAAATGTAAAGTTTGAAAATACTCCAATAAAGATTCAAAAAAAATTTTATAGAACTTTTACTCTAAAAAAGACTGAAAAAGATAAACTTTTGCAAGAGAAGAATGCATTGCACCAACAAATGCAACTCGTATTCGGATAGAAAAATATTAACTAACAATCTTTTTATTGAATATTATTTTACGAGATCCAATTTTTTGTTAGATTAGTAGAAATACAAGAAGGATTTAATTTGGCTGTTGATCGAGAACTTTTAAAAGAAGTTACCCAAGAACTTTGGAATACCGTAAAAAAACTAAGACCTGAAATAGATCGGCAAACTCGACTTCAATTAGTTTTAAAGGCCTTATTAACTATTGGAGATTTACCAGATCAAATGCAAGCTGCCATGGTAGTAGGTGTTTGCGCAGAAATGGATAAAAGTGATGTTGATAATGTTGAATCTAATTCACAAACTAAAGATTCAAGCGGAGTTGATACTTCTACAGGCAGAAAAGTAGTTAGAAGAAGTTCGGCTAAATAAACTTTAAACGATTATCCTTTAATTTTCTTTGATTCGTTTTTGTTAAGTCTATTGAATAGGTAATATGAAATTACAAGTAAGAGAGGAACGAATATTGAATGCAAAGTCATCATTAATTCTGTTTGGCCCATTCCTATAAGATTTGACTCGTTTGGAAGTTGTTCTGACCAAGTGCCAACTAAATGCCAAGCTTGAGGAATTGATAAGAAAAACATATAAGAGCTATAAGTTAAGTTTATGTTCAGATAAAGATTATCATTATTCAACGTTTTTGCTTTCTTTATTCTTATTTCTTAACTAAGTATTTGTAGAGTTATAAAAAATAACTTGATTCATAAATTTATTTTCTTAAGAAGAGTTTTAAACTCTTTTTTACCAATAATTTTTTCAGCTGCGTAAGCGCCACTTGCTGAAACAGCAGGAATTCCAATACCTGGAAATGTACTTGCGCCGCAAGTAAATAAATTTTTCACTGGAGTTTTGCAGCCTGGGAAAAGACCTTTTGCTGCAGATAATGCAGGGCCGTAACTACCGCAATAGGTATTGGTGAATTTTTTATGAGTGATTGGGGTTCCTAGCATCTTTAAATCAATCCTTTCATCTATATCAGGGATGAATTTTCGCACTGCATTAAGGAATATTGAACATCTTTCTTCTTTCAAATTTCTATATTCTAATTCCTTTGGATTTAGGTTTTCCCAAATTTCCCAAGGTTCATTTGCGGGAGTATATCCATGAAGAACATGTTTTCCTTCAGGGGCCATATTTTTATCTAAAACAGATGGGATTGAAAATACGACTATATTTCTTTCTGCGGTTATACCTTTTTCCCACTCATCAACATGTATTGCATGTATTGGCAAATTTTCAAGACCATCAGCATCAAAACCTAGATGTATATGAAGGAAAGAATCACATTTATTAGGGTTCAAAACTTTTGTATTCCATTTTTTTGAAATTTCATTTGGAATTAACTTTTTTAAATTCCAAATATCAGTATTCGTAACAACAGATTCACAACTATAACTAGAACCATTATTCAGTGTTATTCCTGTGGCTAAATTTTTATTGAAGTTAATTGTCTTTACTCTCGAAGAAAGAATTAATTCTCCTCCATTTTTTTTAAATCCATTAATTAAAGCTTTTACGATAGATTCACTACCTCCTTTGGGGTATTCAAGGTATGAATTTGGTTCAAACCATTCGTTAAATAAAGTAGCCATAGCAGCTGTATTTGTATCATGCATTGACATGCCACTTATCAAAAAGCTCAATAAATCAACCCAATTCCTGAGAAAAGGATCCTCTAGATGATTATTTACTAAATTCCCAAAGCCTTTATTAATTTTTGGTATTTGATTGATATTAGGAAAAAATTTTGAGGTTAAATTTATTAAATCTAAGAAATTTATTGATTCGGGAGAAAATGAGAGTAAAGGTATTTCATTTATTATTTGGCTAAGAGGTTTTATTCCGGAAATAAATGATTCCCATTCTTTAACAGATTTCTCACCTCTTAAAGTTTTAATAGTATGTTTAAAAGGTTCTTCCCCCACATCAAGATTAAAATTGCCTTCTGGGACAATTACTTGCCAACCTTTGTATTGAAATAGTTCAACTTCTTCATCAAGTAATTTAAGAATTTGCCCTAGGGGATTAGTTGTCGGCCATTTACCTATTCCACTCCACAATGAAGGACCTGATTCGAAAGTGTAACCATTTCTTCTGAAACTGTGGGCAACACCTCCTGGCTGGCTATGAGCTTCACATATAAGTACTTTTTTGCCTGACAAAGCGAGAATCGATCCGCAACATAATCCCCCTATTCCACTACCTACTATTACAACATCGTACTTTTCCATTAAATATTTACTTTACTCTTCTCGCAAAACTAATTAGTTTTAGACAAATGTATTAGTTGAAGTTGTAATACTTAGTACAACAGCTAGGAAAAATATGTATGGGACTGCTTTTAGAGGGATGTATCCTTGACTTTTAGAAATAAAATCCATTGACTTAGTTACTTTATGTAAACATAATAACGAGATATTGTTCCTTATGTGTGCCATAAAATTATTTTTTTGGAAATATTTTGAAATAAAGAAATCTTTTTGGAGATATTTTTAACTAAGAACATTTTTTAAAGAGTTATCCTAATATTTGATTCTTAGATTAAAATCTATTATGAAACAATTACCTGATATTAATGAGATAAAACTTTTAGAAAAAAATTCTCAAAAAAACGGTAGCGGAATTTTATATGAGGAATTGTTAGGAATATGGAAGTTTAAGTATGTATGGGGAAATGAGTCAGATGAAATCAAAAATATACCCAGTTCTATTCTCCAAGTATTGTCGGCAAGACTCGAATTAAAAAGTAAAAATAAAGAGGATCAAATAAATTATGAAATAAAAAATTCAATTAATTTCGGATTATTAAATATTACTTTTATAGGCAGTGCAGAATTAAAAGGGCTTAGACCTTTATTGGCTTTTTATTTTGAAAAATTGAAAATTAGTATTAGTAGTTTTCCAGTATTTAATAAGGAATTAAAAAAACCAGAAGAAAAAAAAATTCCTTTTTTCTCTCTTGTAGGAATTAGCACTAAAGATAATTGGTTATGTGCACGAGGAAGGGGCGGAGGGCTTGCAATATGGGTTAAGTCTTAATTTAGTGATATTCTCCTGGATGATCTACCTTTCTTACGGTAACTTTATCAACTTTTTGTCCATTAAATCTTAAGAGATCATCTCCGGAAAAGTCATAACCTAAGCGTTGACCAATTAGGGCTACATCATCCGCTGTAGAGGATGATGTAACCTGCTTTTTTAAGTCTTCATCAGATTGCATCTTGATTAAAAATTTTCTTATTTCAGAAAAACTCATTACTAGAATTTGATTGATTGATGTAAAAGAAATTTATAAAATCTTTTTCTTAGTAAGAACAAGATAAATAGATAATCATTATACTATTTTTATGACTTACTTATTCCTCTATTTAGTTGGCATAATTTTAATATGGTGGATATATCGTGTTGGTTGGCTTGAGGCGCTCAAAACAGTAGTTAAAGTTATAGTCCCCTCAGCGCTTATTATTTTATTTAACATAAAAGCAGGAAGATTACTTTTTAAAAGTCCTGTAGTCGGATTATTAAGCGCTTTGCCTACCTCTATTTTTATTTTTAGAGGTTCATTGCCTTTAGTTAGTTATATAAATAACTGGATTGAAAATAAAATAAATAAGTATGATGATTCGGAAGTTATAGATACTGATTCTGTGCCTTTAGATGATTAATTTAATTTAATTCAATCAAAGCCAAGAAATAATTCTTTGTGTACAACAAGAACATCAAATAGAGTTGTTCCATGAATAGGACTTAATGGGATTTTGTCTATATTTAATGCTTCTGCACAAATTAAATGAGCATCCCATTTTGTATTGTGATCACTTATTTCAATTGACCACTCAATTACTTTTTTGAAATGATCTGGCATCTCCGAACCAATTTTTCTGCAAATTTGACATAGAACTGATAAAAGAGGAGGTTTTGATGGCCTTTTTAAATCTTTAATAAGACTAGGTTGTGTAAAAACACTTGTATAGCGGATGTAGTCTATCAATTCATATTCTTCTTTAGTAAGAGCTGCTTTATCTAATGCTCTTTCAAATTCGTCTATGGGGGTTATGGGCCTATCCAAGATATTATTTTTTGCTGTTTTCTGAATCTATTTTTTCTTGATTAATTTCGTCGGTTTGATTGCTTTCTATAGATTTAGGAGATTCATCTTTATCTTCTTCGTTCATAACTTGGTCGATTTCATTTTGAAATTCATTCGATGCTTTTTTAAGACTTTTCAAAGTTTTACCAAGCTGTTTCCCTAATTCTGGAAGCTTTTTTGGACCAAAAATTAAAAGAGCTAAGATAAGTATTACAGTAACTTCAGGCAAACCTACACCAAAAATATTCATAACTGATAACTATTTAACTAATTAGGAAATCTACTATTAAATATAGTCAAATCATTTGAAAATTTCATTCTCGGAAGAGCTTTTTTTAATATTAAAAAATTTTGAAAAATATTATTGTTATTAATACTCCTTTAAAGAAAACTAACCAAAGTAATTGATAATCACTCAATTTAAATTTTTTTTGGTACCAATTTATAAGAGTTTTATGTTTGTCTATTAATTTTCTCATTTTCACCGGGATTATTTATTACTAACACTTATTTTATCTTAATTTCTTTTATTATTATTTTATAGAAATCCTAGATTCAATCCATAATAGATTATTCTATTAAATTTTAATCTTTTCTAAATTAATTTTTTTTCTAAACTATTGAAACCATTTGCTAAATATCTACTATCAAAAAAAAATGAAGTACTTATTTGTTGTTTTTTACCTTTTTTTTCTAATTTATCCAGCTGAAGCCGTTACCACAAAAATGTTTAAAGTATTGGATACGTGTGCAAGATATCGACTAGGTGAGATTAATGCTAATGAGGCTATAGAAAAACTAAAATTAAAATTAACGAATCCTTCCACTACTCAGCCAAAGGACCTTGTAAAAAAATATTGCTCAGTATTTACTCCAAATGAAAAAATTGAATTTTAATCTTAGCAATACTTATTTAATTATTCTTTTTTGAATAATCTTTGGCTTTGTTTCGTATTTCTTGAATTTTTTTAAAATTAGTTATTTTTAAGTTAAAAATAACTCCCAAAAAAAGAATTAGAAATAAAAAAATATAAATTATTAATTCCATATTATTGAATTAATAAATTCACCCTAGTTTATTTCAATAATTTTTTAGTATCTTTTAAAACAAAAAAACTGACTTTAATATCAGTTATTTAATTTAAGGCCACAAAAAAAACAAATTAACCTCTAATATGGAACTTTATAAGAATCATTGTGCAGATTGGAGATAAAATTCCAGAATTTTCTTTACTGGATCAAAATGGAGTTAAAAGATCAAATAAGGGTTTAAAAACCCCCCTTGTTTTGTTTTTTTATCCAAAAGATGATACGCCGGGTTGCACTATAGAAGTTTGCGGATTTAGAGATAAATATGACTTATTCAAAGTATTAGGGGCACAAGTTTGGGGAGTAAGTAATGGAAGTACCTCAAGTCATTTGGCATTTGCTAATAAAAATAAATTACAATATCCACTACTTTGTGATACGAATGACTCTCTAAGGAAAACTTTTAAAGTTCCTAAAGTATTAGGTTTTATGGATGGTAGGGTAACTTACGTTATTGATCGCAAAGGAACAGTTAGGCATATTTTTAGAGATTTATTGAATGGTCCTGAACACATTAAAGAGGCTATTAGAGTACTTAAGGAAATTCAAAATCAATAAATTATTGTTCAAAGAATTTTAGATTAATAAGTTTTGTTTTATTATAGTTCCAGCTTTTTTTTAATATATGGAGAAAATGGGAATGCAGGCTGTTGATCTTGCTATTCAAAATGGAGTGGATCTTGACGGGACTCCAATCCCTCAAAAAATGCTAGATCTATACAATAGAATTATGGATGAGGAGAATAAAAGACAAAGGAGTGGTGTTAAAAAATCAATGAGAAATAGATGCGTCAAAACGGGTTCTAAGCATTTTGATAAAGAAACATTGAATCAATTATTAATAGACTCGGGATGGGAAGGTCTCAAAGAAAAGGAAATTTTATTTTTTTATAACTAAAAAAAATTTTAAATTATCTTAAAAATTATATATGGGAATTTTTTACTTAAATTAAAAAACTTAGAACTAATAAAATATTTTTTAGATCTAATTTTTTGAATTATTTAAACCATCCTTTTTTGGTAGTGGATATTATTTTCTCTTTTTCAGCTTTTGTTTTATTACTTGCTTTTTTGAAAGCCAAGTTGGCTTCTATAACTGTAACTATTGATATGAAAAAAAGACCAGAAATTCCAATTATTTGTTCATTTTGAGAAGGCTCTGAATCACCTTGTAAAAAAATACCTAAAGCGAACCAAGCAGTAGTAGCAGTGAGGGTAAAAAAATAAGGTTTCCATCTTCTTTGATATAAATAACCCGATCCTAAACCAGGAAGAAAATTTAAAAAAGATGCTACCCACCCTTTTGAAGATGCAAGTATTTCGTCTCTTGAGGGATAAGACATTTATATTAGGTATTTATTAAATGCGAATTTATATAAGCAAAAGATATTGCTGCACAAATTACCCAACTAAAGGGTAAGAACATTCTTATTTTTTCTTTGTTATTATTCATTTTTTAATTATGGAAAATATTTTTAAAATCTGTGGATTTAATATATCCCTTAAAACTATAAGAATTAAAAAAGACGGTTTTTAACCGTCTTTGAAAAAAGTAATTTCTCTAAAAATAAATTATTTATCTTTAGAGGCTGAGAGTACTTTAAGTTCTTTTTTTACTTCTTTTTCTCTCTCTTCAAGATGTTTTAGTTGAGCTTTAAAAGCATCTTCAAGTCTTACTTTTTGTGTTGTAATTTCATCAAGCTCTTCTTGATGTTGGTTTTTCTTTAACTCCTTCATTTCACTATCGGAAATAACATATACAGGGCGATATGAAGGTGTTTCAAAAAGAAGATCAAACATTGAATACATAAGTGACCTTTGAATTAGTACAAATTAAATATCTGATAATTATTTGAAATATGAAAGGATAAATACCGAAGATATTGATACGGCAAATACACCGAATTTCGGTTTACCTAACTTAACCGCCCAGTATTTACCGATCGAATTTTAAGGTATGTTTTAAAGTATTAAGGAGATGATTCTAAAGATCTAAATCAAAAAGAACTAAAAATGGATTTAAAAATTACTAAAACATTAGTAATACCATCCAACGAAATTAAGTGGCGATTTTCCAGATCCTCCGGTCCTGGAGGACAAAATGTAAATAAAATTGAAAGCAGAGTAGAGATTATTTTTAATTTAGAAGATTCCAAAGTATTAAATGATTATCAGAAAGAAATTCTTAAGAGAAACTTGAAAAATAAATTAGTGAATAATAGCTTAAGTTTAGCGGTTCAAGAACACAGAAATCAATTATTAAATAGGCAGCTAGCTTTAATGAAATTTAGTTCAATAATAAAAAATGCTTTAAATAAACCTTTTAAATTAAGAAAATATACACAACCCACTAAAGCATCACAAAAGAAAAGAGTTGAGGTTAAGAAAAAACGTGGCGAATTGAAAAAAAGTAGACAAAAAGAAAAACATATCAAATTTGAATAAACTAAATAAATATTTCCCTCGCAAATTGTAATGAAAGCATATTATTAATTTAATTTCATTTTGGATTTTTGAATACAACTAATGATTTCTGGTTAATTGACTCCAATTTTGTAGGGGTGATGCGTTTCTACAAAGATAGAGATAATTCTGATAAATCTATTGATTATATGTTTATTGAAGAAGGAATTATTATGGGAATTCATGGAGAAAATCCTCCATTAATGAAAACTAGAAAAAAAATTGTTATTGAAGAAGCAAGATTATTATGGCAAAAATTGTTAAATGAAGGTTGGCAAAAAACTAATAAAAAATGGTGAGAAATTCTACAAAAACCTTCTTTAATTTCAGAAAATAAATGAACCTTTAGGGTATAGCCTGGAAATTTTTTTCTGCTGTAAATATTTCTTTTTTTTGATGTCGTTTTCATATCTTCTCAACATCATTAGATAGTTTGAAACTCCAAAAATTATTAAAAACACAATAAACCTTATTCCTGCCTCAAAGTTCATATGAATATTAAGCTTTATTTTAATCTGACAATTACTAATCAAAAATCAATCCGTATTTATATCTAATTAAAACGTCTAGTAAAAATCTTTTTTGATTTTACTGTATAAAAAATACATAACAAAAGTAATATTAAAATTGCACTAAAGCTTCCGATTGGGTTCGGAACATTTTGTGTAAAAGGCCCTGCTAAAAAAGAAGGTGTATTTTCTTTGAATTCTATTAATCCGTTATTTAATAAAAACCAAATGCCCACAAGTCCTCCATGAATTCCTATGCAATTCCATAAAGAACCTTTATCTCTAATTTTTACTAATGATAGAAATATCCCAAGTAAAATAAATCCCAAACGTAATCCTGCTATGTGCCAAAAGATCTCATTTGATAAATTATGAACGAAGCTAAAAATTATAGCTTGCAAAGCTAATGATATTTTTGTGCCATATTCAAATTTTAATTCTTCTAGTAACCAGCCTCTAAAAATTATTTCCTCTGCGAATCCAACACCTAATCCCAGTACAATAGAATTTAACAATATTATTGGCGAGAATTCACCTATCCAAGAAATATAATTTTTTTGCAATAGTGGTACCAGAATTAGAATTATTAAAACTAAAGCAAATAAAATACCTTGAGAAAAATTGACAAAGTTTTTTAAGAATTTGTCTTTTGTTATCCCAAGAATTATCCAAGCACTTGATTTGTTTCGTTTGATATAAAACCAATATGGAAGTAAAAGGATAAAAAGTAAGAAAGTAATAATAGTACCAATTAAGGATAAATTTTCTTTTTCAAAATTAAACAATAAAAGTGGCTGAGATAAAGCCCAGCCAATGCCATAAAGAATAGGAATAAAAAATATAGTGGATAAAAATCTTGGTCTTAAAAGAAAAAAACTTCTAATTAGCATCATTACATTTTCCATTTTAATTTGAATATTAATTAACCCCAGCCTTTGCCTTTTATTATTCTAACTACTTGTTCAAAAAGTTTTAGCTTTTTCTTTTTACTATAGTTTATTTTATTTGAAAGAATAGATAAATCTTTATAAAATTGCCGAGTTATTTTATCTTCTTTATCACTAGGCCATAGTAAGTCTGAGCCCTCTTCATATTCTTCTTTATATCTCTCTTTAATCAAATGTTTTTTTATATCGTAATAATTTAAATTTTACTTATTGCAAATGCTTAAAAGTGATGTTTATTAAATTTGTGTATTTATTTAAAATTTATGCTTATTAATCTTTCAACTTTAATTTTTACATTATTATCTCCATTGCTTATTTTTGCAGTAATAGTATCTGTTTACTTATTTCATTAAGAAGTATTTATCAAATAAACTTAATTAATTTAAGAGTGTATTATGCCTACTTTTTCTAATACAAATGATAAAACTGCAATTACCGCCATTAATGTTAAGATCTTGTTCTTTTTGATGAAATCCATAATGAATATTAATAATCTATTTATTAAATTCTTATATAGAATAATAAATAATTTAAATCATTATATCAATTACGATGGAGCCAATATATTTAGGAGATTTATTTCCCTCAATAGCTTCCTCTAAAAAGATTATTGAAAAATATTATAAAGGTATAAAGGAGGGGGGATTTTATGAAGAACCTACTGGCCAAGATTTTAATTACACTAATTGGTAAATATGCTTACTACAAAAATAACTTTTGCCTTGGCAGATTGGACTAGAGAGTGGCGTAAGTGCCGAGATAAGAATCCTTCTATTGATGAGTGTGTACAGTTTGTTGAGTGGAAATTGGAAGATTATACACTTTCTGATAGTGATAAAAGAATAATTGAATCTATTTTGTTCTATGAATCTGAATAACTAAGGATTATAGACTTTAATTTTTAAATTTTTCTATAAAAAACAAAGGATCATTAAAATCCTCTTACAAATTAAGAAAAAAGTAAATCAGCATATTTACGGATTTACTGAAAATATAAAAAGGTGTAATTTATAGATGTTGAGTTCGGAGGCAATCTAAATGATTGATAGTCCGCCTGAAATTTAGCAAATTCCAAAATATAGGAAGCGTATTCCTGAGAATGGGATTATTCGAAAATTAAAGTTCAATCAATTAGTCTGATAAGACTTCGCTTTATAATTACTAGCGACAATAGGGACCTAAATTATCGAGAGAAATCCCCGAATTCACGTATTCTAGGTTTATGAGTAAATAGACTTTAAAATATGTAATTTTATATCCTGTAAGAAGGAAATCAAATATTAAAAAGGACTGTACAAGCAGTCCTTTTTTTGTTTAACAAAATACTTCTAAACTAGACTTCTTTTTGGATAATATGGATAAATAAAGTGATTAAAAATATTTCAAAATGAAAGATCAAGTCTTGTTTCCAAAAATTGCAGTACGTGAAAAGGGTTTTTTACAAGTAAGTGATATTCATACTATTTATTGGGAAAGATCTGGTAATCCAAAAGGCAAAAAAATTCTTGTTATTCATGGAGGTCCAGGAGGAGGAAGTCAACCAAGATATAGAAGATACTTTGACCCAGATAAATTCGATATTATTCAATTTGACCAAAGAGGTTGCGGTTCTTCAACTCCTTTCTCCGAATTAAAAGAAAATACGACCAATCATTTAGTTGATGATATTGAGAAATTAAGGATCCTTTTAAAAATAGATACTTGGCACTTGTTTGGAGGATCTTGGGGCTCAACACTTTCACTTATATATGCGATTAAAAATCCCTCAAGAGTTATCAGCTTAATTTTGCGAGGAATATTTTTATGTAGAAAGTTTGAATTATTATGGTTCTATCAATATGGTGCAAGTGAGATATTCCCCGATGAATTTGAAGAATATATTTCCGTAATACCAAAAGAAGAAAGAAATGATTTAATAAGCTCTTTTTATAAATATCTAACATCATCAGATTCAAATCTTAGATCAAAAGCAGCAGCAGCTTGGACAAAATGGGAACTCTCAACAAGTCATTTAATAAATAAAAAATATGATTTTGATAAGTCTGAAGTTAATTCTTTTTCAGATGCCTTTGCAAGGATCGAATGTCATTATTTTATTAATAATATTTTCTTAGAGGATGATTTTATTTTGAAAAATATAAAAACAATAAAATCGATTCCAACAAAAATAATTCAGGGTAGGTATGACGTAGTATGTCCTGTTAGGAGTGCTTGGGATCTAAATAAAAAATTAAAGAATTCTGAATTAATTATTGTCGATGATGCTGGTCATTCAATGAGTGAAAAAGGTATTACTATCGAACTAATAAAAGCTGTAAAAGGAATTCAAAATCTCTAAAAGAGAGAATAATCCTCTAAAAATTAAAGGCCATTATCTTCAATATTTTGTGCAATACTCCTAAGAAGTTCGACGATATCAGAATCTTCGCATTTAGTATCTTCTTTGAGCAAAATGCACTCGTCTCTAATACTTACATTAGTACTCCACCATATACCTGAACTATTGGTATCGTCCCATTCAAATCTTTCAGACATAATTAATAAAATCTAATAAATACATTAAAGCTTGCATTAGTTCATCGTGGATTTATATATTTAATTTCAAAATTTTAAAAGCTTTCGTTGGCTCTAAAAGGATTATAGGGATTTCTGACAATAAATTTTATAAATCTAATTTCAGTTCGTATTGTTTTTCCTTTTCCTTAGAAACAGTTTTTTTATTATTTATATTTTTTCTAAGCTTTTTTCTAGAGCCATGCTTTAAATAAATTTCTTTTGAGATATCCCAATATCCATCCTTTTTAGTGATTTCCTGGATTTTCTTCTTTGCAGTTTTAGTGCTATTTGGGATGTCAATTATTGGTTTTATGTAATTAATTTGTTCATATTCTTCTTGATTAAATCTAGATAATAGCCATGGTTCATGAATGAAATTAAGTGATATATCCTTTAATTCTGGTATCCATTTTTTTATAAATTTTCCTTGAGGATCATGATCTTTTCCTTGCTTAATAGGATTATAAATTCTATTGGTATTTATAGAAGTAGTTCCAGATTGCATTTGGCATTGGTTCCAATGTATTCCAGGCTCATAATCTACAAATTTATTTGCTAATTCAGAACCTGAATCTTGCCATGGTAGCCATAAATTATAGCTAGCGAAAGACATTAACATCGCTCTCATCCTGAAGTTAATCCATCCATTGAAATTTAATGAACGCATACATGCATCTACAAAAGGAAAGCCCGTATTACCTGAACTCCATGAATAAAGTAATTCATTATTTTTTTCTCTACTATTTTTAAAAAAAGGATGGTATTCCCTAAACTCTAGTTCTGGTTCACTTTCAAGTTTCTGAATAAAATGACAATGCCAAGTTAATCTGCTTTTTAACATCCTTGAATTATTGTTTTTTGATATATTTGCCTTTTTAAAAATTTCTTTTAATGAAATGCATCCCCAACAAATGTATGGTGATAGTCTTGTACAACTATCAAATGATTTTTCTGGGCTAGATATATCTTTTGAATAAGAATCTAATTTATTACTAAAGAAGTATTGCATTCTCTCTAAACCTTTCTTTCTTCCACCTTGCATTCTTCCTGGACAAGTTTCTTTTTTAAAGGTAAAAATTTCGTCTGAGGGTATTTCTCCAATATTAAAGTTAATAGAATTAATTCTTAATGGAGCTTTAAGTAAGTTTTTTTCGGAATTTTCTTGCCACTTTTTAGACCAGTTATTCCTATCTAAATTTCCTCTAAAAACTGAAAATTGTAGAAATTCCTTCCAAATAATATTTTTGCTTAAAGCCCATTCTCTTACTTTTTGATCTCTTTTATAAGTAAGCCAATCTCCGGTTTCTTGATGGCTATATATACATTTGATTTTAAATTTTGTACTAATTTCATCAAAAATATTAATAACATTGCCAGTCCTAATAATTAATGGTTGTCCAATCTCGGCAAGTGCATTTCTTAAATCTATTAAACTTTCTTTGCAAAATTGCCATTGCCTATCTGAATGAGTATTTTGGCTCCAAATATCTAACTCAATAATATAAATAGGTAAAATATCATTATCTTTTATAGCCTCACAGAGAGCTTCGTTATCAAAAATTCTTAAATCTTTCTTAAACCATAAGATATTTATTTCTTTCATAATTTTTTGTTTTAATCCTAGAAAACTAAGATTAAGTTTGTAGGTAAAAAATATAAAAAATTTTAGAATAACTAAAAATCAAAAAAATGAAAATAACAAAAAAACTTTGGGAGGAGAATTATGAGATTGCTTTACTTAGTTTAAATACAAAATTTGTTCAAGGTTTAAAGAATGGAAGTCTCCCTAAAAATATATTTCAAGAATATTTAGCCCAAGATTATTTCTTTTTAGAGACTTTTGCTAAGGCTTATGGTCTTGCTGTTTCCAAATCAAAAGATAAGTATTCAATAAGGAAGTTAAGTGAACTGTTAATGGGTGTTTCAGAGGAATTAATACTTCATGAAACGTATGCAAAAGAATGGGATATTGATTTGTCTAATAACTACATAAAAAAAGCCACTAAAAATTATACAGATTTTCTTGATGATACTTCCAAAAGACTTAGCTCCGTTGAAATAATGTTTGCAATGACTCCATGTATGCGACTTTATTCTTGGATAGGAAAAAGTTTGTATAAGGAGGATTTTGACATTAAATATAAAGAATGGATAATTACTTATTCTGATGAGAGCTTTGAAAAGCTAGCAGATTCACTTGAAAATCTTATTGAGACTAATAAAGAAACATATGATATTAATCAGGCCAAATATTTATACAGGAGAGCTATGGAATTGGAGTTAGATTTTTTTAATGCATATTCAGATTTCTGATTTAAATTAAAATTTATTTATAGTACTTTCAAAAACGAGTTAATAAATTATGTATTCTAAAATTGCACTTTCAATAGGCGGTAGTGACTCCGGCGGTGGAGCAGGCATTCAGGCTGACTTGAGAACTTTCATGGCCCTTAAAGTACATGGATGTTCTGTTATTACATGCATTACCGCGCAAAATAGTATAGAGGTTAAATGCGTTCAACCAGTAGAGAAGAATACTTTATTAAATCAATTAGATACTTTATTTGCTGATTTTGGTATTGATGCCTTAAAAACTGGAATGTTATTAAATGAAAGGACAATTCATTATACTGCTTCAAAATTAAATACATACAAAATAACCAAAATTATTGACCCAGTAATGGTTACAAGAACTGGTTCTAAATTACTGGAAGATTCTGCTATTGATGCTTATAAAAAACTCTTATTACCAATTGCGGATTTGGTAACTCCAAATATTTATGAAGCTAATCTACTTTCTGGTTTAGAAATAAGGAGTGAAGACGATATCGAAAATTCCGCAAGAAATATTATTGATCTTGGAGCTAAAGCGGTACTTATAAAAGGGGGTGGTTTAAATGATATGAAAGGGAAGGATTTTTATCTTGACTTAAATGGTAGAAAAGAGTGGCTCTTTAATAAATTTATAAATACAAAGAATACCCACGGTAGCGGCTGTACTTTAAGTGCTGCTATTTGTGGTTATAAAGCTCTAGGTTTTGATATACTTGATTCCATACAAAAAGCGAAATTATTTGTTGAGAAATCTTTAGTAAACTCTTACAAAATAGGATCTGGCCCTGGCCCCTTAGGCCATCATTAATTATTTATAGAAGTTGAGTTAGAACCACCATTTTCTGTAGGGCTTTTTTAAAAATAAGATTTCTTCTGTCTCCCATCCTCCCTCCAACCACTCAAGATGCTCAAGCAATAAAGACTCACTTTCCCTTTTGCTTAATTGCCCAATTCTATTAGCAATACCATCGAACCTTACTTTCATCAATTCCTCAATTTTGATGTTATTCATAGGTTAAATAATAAATTTTTTCTACTCTTACTTGTATAGATTTTCTTGTCAACGATTTAATTTTATTTGTTTACTAGGAGTTTTTAAATATGTATTAAATACAACTTTTTGAAATACATAGTAATTAAGACTTATTCACATAGATTTAATTAAGGACTAATTTATATAAAAATACTCTAACTATGAATAAAGAAGAAACAGCAAAGCAAAAAACTATTTTAAATGTAGGCTATTGTGAAACGACCTCTGAATGGCTCAATAGAATAATTACTGAACTTGCAGATGAAAATAAAAATTTTGTAGATTTGTCAGTTCTTTGTGCTTAAGTTTTTAGAAAATATATTTTATTTTGATTTATTTTCAGTTAGCTTTTAACTATAAGAGAAATTTAAAGGATATTTTTGTGATGTGAATCCTAGTAAAAAAAACATAGAAATAATTAAACAATTCAATTTATCTCCGCATCCTGAGGGTGGATGGTTTAGAGAGATAGTAAGGAGTGAGAATTCTCTAATAAGGGAAGATGGCCAAATTAGAAACTTTATTACCGGAATTTATTATCTATTGGAGAGAGATGCAAAAAGTGCTTGGCACAGAGTAAAAAATGCTGATGAAATTTGGATTTATCTAAGAGGCGATCCTCTGAATTTATGGTGCCTAGATAATGATAATAAGTTAATAAGAAATTTAATTTTAGATTCCAATAATCCAGTAGAAATGATCCCATCTGGATATTGGCAAGCTGCAAAAAGTACAGGCGAATTTACTTTAGTGAGTTGTTGTGTTGGCCCGGGCTTTGATTTTAAGGATTTTGAATTACTCAAAAATACAAATCATACTTCTAGATTAGATAAAGCAATTAATGATCTTATTTAAGAAATTATTTTGTTTATATTTCTGAAATTATCCTTTAGATTTATAGGACTACTCAATCAATCTATATTTAATGAATCAAAATTCTGTCAAAACAATTGGTATTAATGATGAACCAAGAAAAGATTCACGCTTAGTATATATAAATCAGGCTGATGGATTAAAAGGCATCCTTAATAGGGATTTTGATGAATGGTCGGATTTTGATGGTTGGGAAAGTATTTCGGTTCAGCAATGGATTTTTTCTAGAGCTTTGGAGGTTTTTAGAGGTAAGAAAATTGATATTAAATGCGATTGTTGTGAAAATAATGATTTAATCCAAAATGATTTTGAAAGTATAAAAAAAGAAAAATGCTTTGGCAAAAAAAGTGCTTACATGATTAAAAAAATTGTAGATGAAATTGTATTAGCTAAGGCACGAAGAGAAAGCGATGGAACATATTTTGCGTAAGATTCATAACTATCTATGAAGTGAAAATCTTTTACTTACCAGTGAAAATTATCAGAAGAACCAATAGTTAAATTTCTAGTGGAAATCTTATAGAATTTAAAGTGTACCGAATCACTGAACTCCTTTTCATCTGAGTAATTCACAAGATCCACTGGGTCGATGTTTTCATCGAACCATGCATCATATTCAATATGGTTTGGTTCAGCAAAATAACTCATATCCAATTAATAGCTTCCAAAAAACGTATAAACGGTACATGCGATACCAAATTAAGATTCTTAATTTTTAGATAATCTATATTTTTAACTTTTTCATCAAGATTAGTTGCTAAAAAGATAGGAGAAATATCTATAAATTCATGTCTCTCGATACATCCATGGTTTCTATCCATCCCCACTTCACAATCAAGGATGGGAAGATGGACCAGTGCATAGCTCTTTTAGAAGAAATTTTGGTACTGACAAAATCTAATGAACCAGACTGCCTTTTTTTTAATATCACTACATGCGGTTCAGATAAGGCTTATGTAAGAGAGGCATATAAAGATGGTGCTGCCGCTTTATTTCATCTCAAAAATATGGGACATATGATTCCCAAGCTTTTTGAAGTGTCAGATATTACTGTGCAGGTCCATGGCCCAGCTAAGGAGATTGAACCCTTGAAGGAAATACTCCCTGAAGCTGATTTCTATGAAGCAATATCTGGATTCTGATAAAGGTTGTTTTTATTGACAGTCGATCGCTTGGGGCTTTCAGCCCCCTTTTTTTATTTAGGAATTCAAAATAAATTAATCTTCCCTTTACTTATATCAAGTAGCTTTATTATCAGCACAAAAATTATTTTTATGGCATCAACTTTTTATATTGTTCATCATGAATTTAAGGCAGGAAAAGCTGAAAAATGGTGGGAAACAGCTTATGCGGCAATGTCTCCAGGTGGTGGATGGGATGATGCGGTAGCAGCTAATAAAGAAAAAGGATTTTTTAACCATTCTGCAAATGCCGTAACTAAAACTGGTCCTGTATATTGTTTTTGGGAAGTAAAGGAGGGCATTTCTGCTGAAGATTTCCAGGAGTTTATAGATGGGCCCTCTGGTCCAGGGTTCGGACAAGATGCATTGATGAATATCTGCAAACCAATTGATACATCATTAATGAATGGACAAACACCTTATCCACCAGTTTTTTCTTGATTATTGACAGTCGATTTAAAATAAATAGCAATTAGCTTTTTTTTATGACTATTGAAACTACTGTTTTCACCTTTAAACTTTCAAATACATTTGAGGAATGGGTAAAAATGTTTGATAGTTCAGAGATAGATGCATTTCATAAAACGGTAGGACTTACTCCTCTATATCGTGGCAAAAGTTTAATTGATCCAAAAGAAGTTATTGTTATTCATCAAGCTGAAGAAGGTGTAGCTAAGCATGTTTTTTCAGATCCTGAAACCATTAAGAATATAGAATCTGGAGGACATATTTATAGCACAACGAAAATCACAAGTTGGGTTTCTGATTAGTAGAAAAACTAACTATGCAAACTTATACAATTTTAATGTGAACAGGAGTTCCATATAAGATCTTTAAAACAAAATTAAGATATACCAGAGTTTAAGCATAAGAGTATTAACTAATTAATTTGACTAAATTATTAATAAGAACCTTAGTGCTAGAGGTAACCATAGACATAGAAGAAGCATTATTAAAAGAGTAATGGCATGGATATTTGGAATGTATTGCTCTTTAAAAATTTGTGTTTTCATGATTTATCTCGCCTTCTTAAGTTTGATTTCTCTTCTGATTAGCAAAGCAATAACTACTACACACATGTTCATTAGAAATACGTCTAATGGCATTTAATAAAAAAAGTCTCTAATCAATTAATAGCAAGATTATTGATCTACGAATCAAGAAATGATTATTAATGTTTATTGGCTTAATAAAACGAATTGAAAAATCAAATTTATGCTTAAATATCTCAGTTATATTAACTATTAAATGGCTTATTCAGAAACAAGAATAGTAATAGGCGGTTTAGCTCATGTGCCTGTTCTTATTTTTATAGCCAATTTTATTAAAGGTAAGTTTGGAATTAAAACTGAAGAGACAAAAGATACTGTAATTAAAAGAGAGCCAGTTAAAATTATTGAGTTAAGTGATACTGTAGTTAAAGAAGGAAAAGCAGAAGCTATAAAAGAAATCTCAAATAAGCTTGACAGTATTGAACAGAAGGCTGATGAGGTTTATGAAAAGGTAAAGAAGAAGAAGAAAGATAAAAAGAAGAAGAAAAAAAATAACTAAATTGAGATCCTATCAAGCATCAATACATCTTGAGTTTGGATTGTATCTCTCTTATCTTCGTCTTCGTGATCTTTATAAGATTCAATTTCAGATTGAATTTTTCTCTTGTAAACTCCTTTGATATAGTCCATTTCTCTTTTGTTTTTGTCCAGAATTGAGAATGGTGATCTTTTTAAGTTCATAACTTTCTCCTAAATAAATAAATTTAATCAGCTCCAATTTTTATCAGATTCAACAAAGCTATCCAATGTTTGCTGATTCCTGATTTCTTCCTCAAGAAGTTCTTCTTCTGATCTTTCTTCAATCTCAGATTTATAATCTTCTCTTAGTGTGGATTTTGTAGACATTTGCTCGTGGCTACTACATCTATGTTCTAACTAGTTAGAGAGGCCATTCGACTAATAAATATGTACGGTTTGAGGTACTCCCATATACGGATAAAGGATCAACAATTGTATTTAAATATGGTTAAAATGAATGGAATTTTGGTCAATTTTTGCCTTTAGGAATCATCAATAAAGGTAGACCAATAAGCATCAAACTCCCATCAATTAATAAAAAAGTATTCAGGTTCATTTATCCATTCCTTATGGGGTATCTCAATTTAGAGAAATTCCTTTTTTAATTGGTTGTCTTTTCATATCATCCATCTCTTTTCTGATTTTGTTGTAGTAGGCCAACTCATCTGGATCATCAGAACCAAGACCATAATTCATGATTGCTGCTATATATATTTTGTGCATCCGGTATGACGATAGTGGCATTACTAAAGGCGAACTATTTTAAATATATTTGCATTCTAGTTAAAATGCTGATCTACGAGATCTCAGTTCTATTAATAAATTGCTCAAGTGCCCTCGTCGGGACTTGAACCCGAGACCTCTCCCTTACCAAGGGAGTGCTCTACCGCTGAGCTACAAGGGCAATTTTAAAGTGGGCCGGGTTGGATTTGAACCAACGTAGGCAGAGCCAGCGGATTTACAGTCCGCCCCCTTTAACCACTCGGGCACCGACCCCCACTATTTGAACTTATCAGTTAATGGACACTTTTTGTGAAATTGTTTTGGTTTTTTTGTTTCTTTCTAGATAGCATTTGTAAAGAAAAGACTTTATTGATGATGAATATTTTATTGATAAATGGACCAAATCTTAATCTTTTGGGCACTAGAGAACCTGAAATATATGGTAATAAAACATTGAGTGATATAGAAAAAGATTTAACTAAAGTTGCTAAAGAAAAAAGTATTAATCTTGAATGTTTTCAAAGTAATCACGAAGGAGAAATAGTAGATAAAATTCAGGAGTCTGTAAAAAGTATCCAAGGTATTCTTATAAATGCTGGTGCTTTTACTCATACCTCCATTTCTATTCGTGATGCTTTAATTGGATCGAAAATTCCTTTTGTAGAGTTACATATTTCAAATATTTTCAGTAGAGAAGATTTTCGTAAAGAATCTTTTCTTACAGATAAAGCTATAGGAATTATTAGTGGATTCGGCATATCAAGTTATTCCTTAGCTCTTGAAGGAATCATTGGATATTTGAGTATTAAAGATTAAATGCTAGTCGATTTTAAAAGGCCCACTTCTCATATTAAATATTTATCGTCATTTACCTCAGATGAGTGGATCAAACTCGCATTATCTAATCCAATAGATATTCTTATTGACCATGCTCATTGTGAAAGAAAAGCAGCAGGAGTAGCTATTCAATTGATGTTTAGATATCCATCAGAACCAAATCTGGCAGAAGTTTTAAGTCCAATAGCGAGAGAGGAATTAGAGCATTTTGAAAAAATACTTTATTTTTTAAAAGATCTTGGACATTCTCTTGAGTCCTTAAAACCGCCTCCATATGGAGCCGAGTTGTCCAAGAATATAAGAAAGGAAGAGCCCAATAGAATGCTTGATAGTTTCTTAATAGCAGGACTTATTGAAGCAAGAAGTCATGAAAGATTAAGCTTGCTTGCGCTGAATTATGAAGATAAATCGTTTAAATCCCTTTATGAGTCTCTGCTAGAGAGTGAGGCAAGGCATTTTGGAGTTTACTGGAAACTAGCGCAAACTAAATTCTCTAAAGATCAAACTTTCAAAAGGTTAGAGGAATTGTCTGAAATTGAGTCAGCAATACTGGCTGAAACTTTTATATTGCCAAGGGTACATAGCTAAAGTTAATAAAATAAAAATGATAATAAAAAAGTTCTTAAGTTTACTTAATCCATATAAAACTGATTTACCAACATTCACCATCGTTGGTGTAGGCCCTGGAGATCCATCGCTTTTAACAATTGCTGCTGTGGATGCAATAAAAAAAGCGAAAGTTATAGTTTTCCCAATATCAGATGATAATAAAAAGAGTTTTGCTGCGGGAATAGTCAAGAAATACACCAAATTTAAAAAAAATATCCCTATCATCTTTCCAATGGCTAGGAAGGATTTTGATCCAGATGAAATATGGTCTAATGCTGTAGAAAAAATTGTGAAATCTATACAAAATGGCGAATCAGTTGTTTTACTTTGTCTTGGAGATACTTCACTATTCGCAAGTTCTTCTAATATCTTGAGGTTAATAAAAAATAATCATGCTGAAATTATTACCAAAACAATACCTGGTATTTCCTCTATTTCAGCGGCAGCAGCTTTGAATGATTTTGATTTGGTAAAAAAAGGCGAGACATTAATCATCAAAGAATGCCCTTCTTCAGAATCTGAACTAACAACCCTAATTAGGGAAAGTAAGGCAAATAAAACGGTATTGGCCATTATGAAAGTTGGCAAAAGATGGAATTTAGTTAGGGAAATTTTAAAAAAAGAGGATATCATCAATACAACATTAATAGCTTTGAGTGTTGGGATGCCTGATCAAATTATTCAATATGCATCACAATATAATAAGGAATTTATGCCTTATTTTTCTTTGATTTTGATAAGGTTCGATTAATGTATAAAAAAGAAAAATTAGTTGAAAATAAATTTACATGGCCAATATGTAAGGATCTATTATTTCTTGTTCTCGAAGATAGGGTTAGTGATGTTTTTGTTTGTGAATTGGTTTGGGAAAGACTTTTTTATACTAAAGAACTCTCTATAAATAATTGGGCCTTTAGCGCATTAACTCCTTCTTATTGGTCAGAAAAATTTGAAAAAGCTCCTCAAATCATTTCAGAGCGACCAGCCTCAATACATTTGACTCGATCAATTCCAAAAGAATATAAACAGGGATTGAAAAATTTTCTTAATTTTAAAGGTTATAAGATTAATGAACTCTATCCAAGAAGAACTAGAAGAGCGACGGTAGTAAATTGGTTGATTTATTGGGCGATTGAAAATGATTGTTTTTCAAAAAATAGTAGATTAATGCCAAGTCCTAGTTCACCCCCTGTTAATCCAGTTAAAGGACATTTTGGCGATCCAGAAATTAAATAAGTTTTTTTGAAAAAGGTAAATGATTCTATTAAAGGTATAGTTGTAATGGATACTACTTTCTTTGGAGAGAAGAATTGATTCTTCCTACAATAGCAATTATCGGAAGACCTAACGTTGGGAAATCTACCTTAGTTAATCGTCTTTGCCAAAGTAATGATGCAATAGTATTTGATAAGCCAGGTGTTACAAGAGATAGAACTTATCAAAATGCTTCATGGGGAGGTAAGGAATTTCAAATAGTTGATACTGGAGGTTTAGTTTTTGATGATGATAGTGAATTTCTCCCAGAGATAAGGACACAAGTTTTATTAGCTCTAGAAGAGGCTTCACTCGCGTTACTGGTGGTAGATGGGAATCAAGGCGTTACTGATGGTGATTTATCAATAGCAAAATGGTTAAGGAACTCAAGCTGTAAAACAATTGTTGCTGTTAATAAATGTGAATCGACTACTCTAGGAATATCCCTAGCTGCAGAGTTCTGGAAATTAGGATTGGGCGAACCTAACCCTGTTTCAGCTATTCATGGTTCAGGTACTGGAGATCTTTTAGATCTCGTTATTGGCGAACTTCCTGAAAATAATATCCAGGATGATGAAGAAAAGATAATGATGTCTATTATTGGTAGGCCTAATGTTGGTAAATCTAGTTTGTTAAATTCAATCTGTGGAGAAAAAAGAGCAATAGTTAGTGATATTAGTGGTACGACAACTGATTCAATAGATACGCTTATTAAAAAAGGTGATAATCATTGGAAAATTATTGATACTGCAGGGATTAGAAGAAAGAAAAATGTTAAATATGGCACTGAATTTTTTGGTATTAATAGGGCTTTTAAATCTATAGATAGAAGTGATGTTTGTGTTTTAGTTATAGATGCTATTGATGGAGTAACTGATCAAGACCAGAAGCTGGCTGGGCGCATAGAAGAACAAGGCAGAGCTTGCATAATTGTTGTTAATAAATGGGATCTTGTAGAAAAAAATAGTTCAACAATTTATCAAGTAGAAAAAGAACTTAGATCTAAACTTTATTTTTTACACTGGTCAAAAATGATTTTTATATCTGCCCTAACTGGTCAAAGGGTTGATAATATTTTTGAGCATGCTCTTTATGCTGTAAATCAACATAGAAGAAGAGTTACAACATCTGTAGTTAATGAAGTACTTAAAGAATCAATCAGTTGGAAAAGTCCTCCAACGAAGAGAAGCGGAAAGCAAGGTAGGCTTTATTACGGTACTCAAGTAAAGAACAAACCTCCCACTTTTACTCTTTTTGTAAATGACCCTAAATTATTTGGAATAACTTATAGAAGATATATTGAAAAACAAATTAGAGTAAATTTAGGTTTTGATGGCACACCCCTCATTTTACTTTGGAGAGGGAAACAGCAAAGAGCTTTAAATAAAGAAGTCGAAAGAGAAAATATTGAGTTAATTCAAAAAGATTAATGAATTTGATAACCAAATTTTCTGTTGGTCAATACGTTTATGGTAATAGAAGTTGGCTAAGAATTATAGATAGTAGATTAAAAATAATTATCGTAATGATATTTTTAATCACTCCAATCTGGGCAGGTCCAATATGGAGATTGAGTTTAGTTGGTTTTTTACTATTAATTACTTTTTTAAGTTTATTGCCATCTAGAGTATGGTGGCGATCATTATTTTTTCTCTCATGCTTGTCACTTTTAATTGGATGTATATCAATTCTTGCCTCTTCTGATATTCAATCTCTTGATGGCTACTTGAGAAATCCCAATGAGTTGCAAGTAGTACTGGAAAGCCAAAAAGAATGGAATATTTTGCAAATTCCTTCGCAGAAGATATGGTTTATTAATTTTGGTCCCTATAACTTATCAAGAAAAGCCTTTGAACTAGGAATAAAAACCTCCACTTTGATATTTACCGTTATTCATAGTGTGAATTTGATGCTTTTAACCACATTGCAGGAAGACATTGTATGGGGATTAAGTTGGTTTATGTATCCATTAAGAAAGATTGGATTGCCAACTAGTAAGTGGCTGTTTCAGTTGTTAATTGCATTACGTTTTATTCCTCTAGTGCAGGAAGAACTTCAAAATATCATTAAATCAGTGTCAGTTAGATCAATAAATTTTCGAAATTTAGGATTAAAGAAATCTTTTAATGTTTTGTTAATCTTAGTAGAGAGGTTATTTCAAAATATTTTTCTGAGAATTGATCATGGAGCAGAATCATTACTTTCAAAAAAAAATATTATTATTAAAACCAACAGATTTAGAACTCTTTATCCTTCAAAATCACTCAATGTAATTGTTAATACATTATCGATTTGTTTTATTTGCATAGCAATTTTTCTTAGAAAACTGTATGGTGCATTATAAATAACACAATATTTAGGTTTGAGTTCTGAGCGTTATTTAAACCATCCAACATTTGGTATGTTGTACCAAGTCTCTCCTGGGAATGATGGGAGAGATATTTACGCGACTTTATATGCTCAAAAAATGTTTTTTTTGGTAGAAGTTAGACAGAGAGAAGTTTTTTTTGAAGTTATACCTTACTTAGATGCTCGTAATCAGGCGGAATTAAACCTTCAAAAAGCTAGAAGAAAAGGATCTGAAGAACTATCTAAATGGGAGAATTTATTTACGCAAACTTTCTTATAAAATGTGAACCCTGCAAATTATTTAGAAATAAAAAATAAAATTCCTTCAAATGTAAATATTCTTGCGGTAAGTAAAGGATTTAAAAGTCAAGAAATCAAGACTATTCAAAATATAGGTCAGAACGATTTTGGTGAAAGTAAGGTTCAAGAGGCGCTTGAAAAACAGTTAACCTTAAAAGATCATAAACAAATAAATTGGCACTTTATTGGAAGAATACAAAGTAATAAAATAAGAAAAATAGTTCAAAATTTTAAATATATTCATTCAGTAGATTCATTTGAAAAGTTGCAAAAGATTTCTAATATTTCACGTGAAGAGAAGAAAAATCCATTAATAATGTTGCAGGTTAAGTTGAGTGATGACCCTACTAAAGGAGGCTTTAATCCTGAATTTTTAATAATGAAATGGAGAGAAATTCAAGAGTTGAAAAATATTTCATTAATCGGTTTGATGACTATCAATCCTAAAGGACTTAGCTCTAAAGAAAATTCAGGGTTGTTCAAAAAATGTCGTGCTCTCGCTGATTCACTGCAACTACCAGATTGTTCAATGGGGATGTCTGGTGATTGGGAGGAAGCTATTGACGCTGGATCTACTTGGTTAAGATTAGGATCATTGATTTTTGGAGGTAGATCCTAATTAGTTATTTTTTTATAAAAATCTTATATATAAACTTGCAGTTAAGTTCAACTAACGTTATTTAAGTATAGGTAGTTTATTCATTTAAAAAATGAATCTATTACTTAAGGTTCTTAAACCTTAGTAATCAATTTCAAGAGGATTTAAAAGGTGTCACTTATTTCTAGATTAAAGGCAGTAGTTGCAGGGGATGAGTATCTCGATGATGATTTTGATGAGTTGGATTATGCTTCAGAGGATGAATTAAATGATATTAATAATTTCAAACAAAATCCAAAGAATGGAAATGCCCTTGCAAATTCCAATCCATTCGATTTTATGAATAACAACAGATCATCAAAAGTAGTTGGTATGCCTGGAATCTCAAATTCATCCTCAGAAGTAAGCTTAATGGAACCAAGAAGTTTTGATGAGATGCCTCAAGCGATACAAGCATTAAGAGAAAGAAAAACTGTAATACTCAATTTAACTATGATGGATCCTGATCAAGCTCAAAGAGCGGTTGATTTTATTGCTGGGGGCACATATGCAATTGATGGACATCAAGAGAGAGTCGGTGAAAGTATTTTCCTTTTTGCTCCAAGTTGTGTAAATGTAACTAGTTCTTCCCCAGAAGAAGCTTCTCCTTCTTCTGTATCTACAGAAAACACACCACAATATAGTTTGGGCAAAAATACTACGCCTGAACCAGCATGGGGTAATTCTAAATTAAGTGCTTATTCATGATTAATCTGTGACAGATAAAATTGCGGTAATTGGTTTTGGAAATATTGCAAGTGCTATAGTTACACCTCTATTAGATAACAAATTAATTCAGCCAGAGAATGTTTTTTGTGTTGTAAATACAGAAAAAAGTTTAGAAAAAATAAAAAATAATTATAAACATAATATAAACGTTTATAAATCAGGTTCTAAAGAGTCAAAAATAATTTGGGATTGTCAATATAAACTTCTTTCGATAAAACCCCAACAATTAAATGACATAAGTGAGACCTATCATATAAAAAATAAGGACAATTTAATAGTTTCTATTCTTGCCGGAGTTTCAATAAATAGGCTTGCTCAAAAGTTTCCTAATCATAAATGTGTGAGAGTGGTTACAAATATTCCAATAACTGTTGGAAAAGGTTTAACAGGGATTTCTTGGGGAGAAGAAATTACAGAAGATCAGAAACAATTCACAAAAAAATTATTTGAAAATACTAGTAAAATTTATGAATTTACTGAAGATTACCTTGATATATTTTTAGCTTTAACTTCATCAGGTCCTGCAATTATTGCTTTAATTATAGAAGCATTAAGTGATGGAGGATTAAGCGGGGGATTACCAAAAATAATTTCAGAGGAACTTGTTATGGAAATGATACTAGGGACTATTTTTCTAATAAAGGAAAATAAACTTACTACTTCTGAGCTTAAAAATTTAGTAACCTCTCCAGGTGGAACAACTATTTCTGCTTTAAGGGTTTTAGAAAAAAAGAGTGTAAGGTCAGCATTAATTGAATCAATAGTTTCAGCTAGTAATAGAAGTAAGGAGTTTCGTTAGGTTTTTAAATTATCTTTTAAGTTCATATAAACTTTTTCAAGTGAATTTATATTTTTAGTAATTGTGTATCTCTGAAGTATACGTTCTCTAGCTTTCTCTCCAAGATCTTTTGTAAATGAAGGGTGTTCTACAAGAATTGGGATTATAGTTTTTAATTGTGCAGCCACATTATCAGTTGAAATTACTATTCCTGCGCCGTTATCTAATACTTCACCGTCAGCTCCGGCATCTGTAGCTACACAAGCAGTACCAGCAGACATTGCCTCTAAAAGTGATAATGATAAACCTTCTACTAAGCTTGGTAAGAAAAAAACTTCTGCTATTTGCATTATTGCTATCCTAGTTTCTAAATCTAATTCGGCACCCCACCAAATTAATTTCTCGTTACCAAGGTTAGAAAAACTATTTTCAAGTGTTGGCTTCATTGGTCCATCCCCAACAATTACTAATTTGCAATTTTGAGTTTTTGTTTGGCGCCAAGAACGTAAAAGTGCCTCGATATTTTTCTCATTTGCAATCCTTCCCATATATAAAAAGATTCTTTCATTTCCAAGTTTGTTTTTTACCTGATCATATTGTTTACTTTTTTCAGAAAAAGGTTTCCAAATATTTTCATCAACGCCGTTTGGAATAACTATTTGTTTTTCTGTAGGTACTCCTAATTTATCAAGAACATTTTTTTGAGGTTCAGAAAAAATAATTATTTTATCGAACTTTGCTAAAGATGGAGCATAAAGTTGATAGGTTAATTGTTGAGTGCTTGCAGTTAGATTTCTATTTTTTGCATCAAATGGTGGATGAAATGTTCCTATAAGAGGAACATTAATTTCATTACACAGCTCTGGAAGTCTAAAGTCTAAAGGAGATAAAGTTAGGCTTGCATGTACTATGTCAGGTTTTAATCTTTCCAATGATAGTCTTAGCTCTTTTTCTGCCCTTGGTGAGGGTATTGTATAAACTTGAGATTTAATTAAATATGGGAGACTTACATCAGGATCATTTGCAAGAAATAATGGTTTTGATGAATTTGAATTAGAGGGATTGTCGAAATGAATAAAACTAATTTTATGCCCTCTGGCCTTCAATTCCTTAGTAGTTGAATTGCCATAAGTTACATTTCCGCAAAAAGGGGATTTTTTACCCAACCAGGCAATATGAACCACATTAATTGATTTAGCTATTTATAAAGTTAACAGTAAGAGCCGCTATGATCATAATTTTTAAATTTTTTTATGATTTATGAAAATCTTAACTATATATTTCTCTCAACATTTTTAGTGAAGATAATTCTTTCTCTAGTTGAAAAGAGATCCAAGTCTCAATAATAAATAATATTTTAAGCCAGACTTTTTTAGGTCCCAATAACTCTCCATTAGATTTTATTGGTAATTCGGAAAAGAGAAGTCTTTGTATTAGAGCAACTTCAGATGCATTTATTTTTAGATTACTTTGAGGATCTTCAATTAACGAAAACCCTTCACTTGGCAAATAATAACAACTCCATTCCCAATTCCCTAAAGGCGGAATAATAGGTTCTCCAGTTTTACAGCAATGATGAATTGGTAAATTTATACCTCCAATGGCTAATAGATGGATTAAAGATTGAATACTCATTGAGAGCATTTTAATATCTTCTTCTTTAGATTCTTCATACAAATAAATCCTATCTAGATGTGCAAGAACACAAGATAAATAGTTTTGTTGCTTATCATTATTACCTACTAATAAAAAAGTTAATTCAGTTATTGCTTGCGCGGCTGCAAGACATTCAATATTTTTCCCTAGACCAGAATAGCTTTTTAATATTTTAATTTGACGTACAGATTTAAGATTTCTTTTCCCAAAAATTTGCAGACTTAAATATGTTAATGGAGTAGCTGCGGCAAGACTACTTTTAGGACGTCTAGCACCAGGTACCGCTAATCGAACAATCCCCTGCTCATCAGTAAGAATAGTTATTAATCTATCATTCTCGCCTAATGGAGAAGCTTTAATACAGAGACCCTCTAGTCTGCACTCACCAGAACCAGACATTTAAAAATTTACTTCTTGGAAAATCTCACAAAAATTAGAAGTTCCAACGCAACTAATTCCATTATCAAACAAATCAATTACTTGTGTCAGTGTTTTTATACCACCTACAACTTTTATTTGATTTTGAGAGCCAGTTATTTTTAGTATTTCGGGGACATCATTAGATGTAAGAGGAGATCCAAACCCGTCCCCGAATTGAAAATTTTTTATTCCTAATTCCAAACATATTTCTATCGCATTAATAAAAACTTCTTCTTGTAGTTTTGATTTATTTATGATTATTGAAACTGGTAATCCAGATAATTTAACTTGCTCAATTTCAGCAGCGAAAGTTTCTAAATTTCTTTTGGATAAATTGATAAAGTTTGGGATATATTCAATTCCTTTTGCACCCTTATCTTTTGCAAAACAAACAAATTCTTCAATAAATGAAACTGGTAAATCTGCTAAAGGGTAAGAAATAAGTGCGTTTATATCCGCACTGTAATTACCCAAACAGTTTTTAAGATCAGTTAAATAATTTAGTGAAGTAGAAATATTTTTGATATTGTATTTTCTTATTAAATCGCAATTCATAGAGAAATCTTCCCATGATAAATAAGGGTTAATAATAATCGCATGAATTTTCTCGTTTAATTCATATTCAATATTGGGCATTTAAAACTTATTTAGATTGAATCAATCCATAACCTCCATGATTCCTTTTATATATAACTTGAAGTTCATTATTTTTTTTGTTTCGAAAAACATAAAAATCATGATCAATTAGATCTAATTGTTTTCTTGCTTCGTCTGATGAAATTGGAGTCATTTCAAAGTATTTATTTTTTATAGATGGCTCAGGCAGACTTGCTTGAGTTCCTTCTTTAAAAAAAGCTTTATCTAAAAAATTTGATTCCATACTTTCAATTGGTAAAGAATCTTTATTTTTAAATTGTTTATTATGAATTGTTTTATTGTTTCTTTCTTTGTATTTGCGTAATTTTCTACAAAGTTTATTTGAAACTAAATCAATGCTTGAGTATAGATTTTCAGTTTTTTCTTCAGCTCTAATTATGGTCCCATTTGCAAAAATAGTAACTTCTGCAGTTTGGAACGAGACTCTTGGATTCTTTTCAATTGAAAGGTGTATGTCAGCTTCTTTAACGATATCCTTATAGTGATATGTTGCTTTTTCTATCTTGGCCTCAGTATATTCTTTTAATGCTCCAGTGAGCTCAAGATTCTTTCCATGGATTAAAATTTTCATAACAAATCTAAAAATATTTACTTACTTTCTAAATCTACTTAAATATGGATAATAGAACAGCAATAATTAAACAACCTGATAATATTTCTTCTTTTAATGATGTTTATAAATTACAAAAAGAATATCAGGAGGCATTGATTTTAGATAATTCTAACCCCGATTTTATTTGGATTGGTGAGCATCAACTCTGTTATACATTGGGGAGAGGATCTAATTACGATAATTTACTATTTTCTCTAAATGATGCTAAATATGATGTTTTTAAGATTGATAGAGGTGGTGAGGTAACTTGTCATATGCCAGGACAATTAGTAACGTATTTGGTTTTAGATTTGAAAAATTTTAATAAAGATTTAAATTGGTACTTAAGAAAAATTGAAGAAATTATTATAAAAATCCTTGGAGCTTTTAATATAGATTGTCACTCTAGAAAAGGGTTTACTGGTGTTTGGATAGGAAATAAGAAAATCGCATCAATTGGAATTGGGTGTAAAAGATGGATTACGATAAATGGATTTTCAATCAATATTGACTGCGAATTACAAAACTTTAATAAGATTGTTCCTTGCGGAATAGAAAATTGTCTTATGGCAAATATGATTGATTACAACAAAAATTTAAATATTCAAGAAGTCAAGAGAATTGTTAAAAAAACCATCGAGGAAGAATTTAATTTTGATTTTATATCAAAATAGAAATTAAAATTTCAAAATCAATTTAATATGGGTGATTTAGCGTATTGGCCTGCAGTCAAACCTCTTTCTAAAGAAAATACATTTGCCAAAAATAGAGATTTTATTAAGAACCTTGATCATATAGATCAAATTTGGGAAAAATTAAAATTTAAATGTGGTGATACTTTAGCTGTTTGCGATTTAAGAGGGAAATACAAAGAAAAATTTTCTTATTCTGAGCTGGCTGATTTAATAACAAAAGTCTCTTTTTCTTTCGAAAATTATGGTTTAAAAAAGGGGGATGTAGTTACTGTAATATCTGAAAATTCTCCAAGATGGCTAGCAGTAGATCAAGGCTTAATGCGTTTAGGAGCTATAAATGCAGTGAGAGGTATTAATTCTCCTTCAGTAGAATTAGACTATATTATTGGGCACTCTAATTCAGTAGGACTAATAGTTCAATCTAAGGAAATTTGGCTAAAGTTAAATAACAAAGAAGAATTAAAAAAAAGACTGAAATTTATAATCAATTTAGAAGATGAACAATTTGAAAGTTTAATAAGTTGGAGTACATTCATAAGTTCAGTAGAAAAAGAAAATTCACAAAATAATAATCTTGAAAAATTTAATCCAGAAATTGATGACGTCGCTACTATTCTTTACACTTCTGGGACGACCGGAAAACCTAAAGGTGTGCCTTTGACTCATGCAAATTTTTTACATCAAATAATCAATTTAGCCTATATCGCTGATCCAGAACCAGGGACCTCTGTATTAAGCGTTTTGCCTATCTGGCATTCTTATGAGAGAAGTGCTGAATACTTCTTTTTTTCATGCGGTTGTTCTCAATACTATACAATTCCAAAATTTCTTAAAGATGATATTACACAAATAAAACCTGTTGTCATGGCTACTGTACCGAGACTATGGGAAGCAATACATGATGGTTTTTTTCAGGCTTTAAAAAAAATGCCTTCCAAAAAGCAAAAACTTATTAAGTTTTTGATAAGTAATAGTTCGGTTTTCAAAAGAAGTCTTAGAAAGATAAGAAATATAGATATAAATCAAATAACTTTTAAATCAAAAATCCCCTTACTGGGTTCTGTTATTAGCCGATATCCTTTACATAAATTGTCTACTATTTTTTTATGGCCGAATATTCTTAGACAACTATGCGGAGAAAAACTGAAATTTCCTATTAATGGTGGAGGTGCATTGCCAGAACATGTAGATCTTTTTTTTGAATCTTTAGGTGTAGATGTTTTGGTGGGATATGGACTCACAGAAACTAGTCCAGTATTAACTTGTAGGAGAAGAGAATTAAATGTTAGAGGATCATCTGGGCAGCCTCTTGCATTTACTGAAATCAAAATAGTGAATGATGATAAAAAAAAGATTCTGAAGTTCAGAGAAGTCGGGAAAATTCTTGTTAGGGGGCCGCAAGTAATGAAAGGTTATCTTAATAATGAAATAGCTACAAATGATGTTTTATCCAAGGTTGGTTGGTTTGATACTGGTGATTTAGGTTTTCTAATACCAAATGGTTCTCTCTTTATAACAGGAAGAGCCAAGGATACAATAGTGCTATCAAGTGGTGAAAATATAGAACCGAATCCGCTAGAGACTGAAATTCTTAGTTCTGAATTTATTAATCAGATTCAATTAGTAGGACAAGATAAGAAATGTTTAACAGCCCTTGTAGTTCCTAATGTCGAATTGGTTAAAAGCAAGTTTTTGGAAGAAGACCTTTCAAAATTAAACCTGAATAAGAAAATTGGTACATTTTTCAAATCACAAATTAATAATTTGCTTAAAAGTCGATTAGGAGCAAGATCAGAAGAACAAATATTAGATTGTTATTTTGTTGATGCCTTTACTCTAGAAAATGGGTTATTAACACAAACTCTTAAACAAAAAAGAAAAGAAATAGAAAAAAAGTATTCATTACAAATAGAAAATATGTATGAAAACAAATTTAGTAAGAAAATTTGATTTGTTCTATCTATATTGAAAAGGAAATTTAATTTTTTATGGAAACAAAAAACTCAATATCTATAAAGCGCTCAATAGCTATTAAAGCTGTAGTTACCCCAACTTGGAAGGAAGATGCTGAAAAAGAATTAAGTAAAGCAATTTCAAGCATTGATCAGCAATTATCGCAACTAGAGCAAGAGGGGCAGCAAATAGTAAATAATATTAGATCCCAATCGGTTAATCCCCTAGATCCTAGGGTTCAAGAACAGGTTAGTCAGGTGCAACAACAAGTCGCAGCAAAACGAAATGAAATTGAAGAACAAAAAAGAAATCTTCTTCAACAACAGAGTCAAGTTCGTGAATTAAAAATGGACGAAATTGTTGATCAAGGGCAAGTGGATAGTTTCTGTGATGTCACTGTGGGAGACAATCTTATTGCAAAAATGCAAGTATCGATTACGGTTAAGGATGGAGTTATTCAATCTATAGATAATAATTAAAGAGAAGATTTAGTATTTTTGATAAATATAAGTAAATCTTAATTTCGAAAAGTTTTAAATTCTAATCGATCTAAATTATTACTTTCTTAAGTTTTAAGAGTTCCCACTGTGAACATGATTTCGTATAATTAAAACAAGAGTTTAAAGGGTTCTTAACCATAAAAACTTTAGGAAGTTTGGTAGAAATCCCTTGAAACTTATGCAATAACAATTTTCTTATGTCTCACGAAATATTCATGCCTGCCTTGAGTTCTACTATGACGGAGGGCAAGATTGTGGAATGGTTGAAAAATCCAGGAGATAAAGTTGAAAGAGGTGAATCTGTCTTGGTTGTTGAATCTGACAAGGCAGATATGGATGTTGAATCTTTTCAAGATGGATATCTTGCGGCTGTTTTAATGCCTGCTGGCAGTACTGCACCAGTAGGAGAGACTATCGGTCTTATTGTAGAAAATGAGGATGAGATAGCTTCTGTTCAAGAACAAAATAAAGGAAATCAACCCGAAGTTTCTAGTTCGGATCAACTTGAATTGGTAAGCAATAAAACTGAAGAAAAACCTGTGGTTCAAAGTGAAATTGTTGAAAAACAAGAAAAAGAAGTCGTATTAATGAGTGAAAAGGCAGCCTCATCTTTTAATAGTGATCAAATAAATGCTGCTACGAGTAATGATTCTTCGAGGGTGATTGCATCTCCAAGAGCTAAAAAACTTGCCTCCCAAATGGGTGTTGATTTAGCAAAGGTCCATGGATCCGGACCTCACGGAAGGATTCAAGCCGATGATATTTTAAAAGCTAATGGCCAACCAGTCTCTGTACCATGGATAGGTGAAGGTGGTTCTCCTGCACTTATACCTGATGCAAATTTGGGGGTTGAAAGTAAACCAGAAACTGCAGGAAAAAGTTTTGGTAATCCTGGAGAAACAGTTCAATTTAATACTCTTCAAAAAGCGGTAAATAAAAATATGGAATCTAGTTTAGATGTGCCATGTTTTAGGGTGGGTTATTCCATTAACACAGATAAATTAGATAATTTCTACAAAAAAGTAAAACAGAACGGAGTTACTATGACTGCTTTACTAGTAAAGGCAGTTGCAAAGACACTAAAGAAACATCCTCAAGTTAACTCAAGTTTTTCAGAGAATGGAATTTCTTATCCAGAAAATATAAATATTGCTGTTGCTGTTGCGATGGAAGATGGCGGACTAATAACTCCAGTTTTAAAAGAACCATGCAATACTGATTTATTTGAATTGTCTAGGGAATGGAAAGATCTAGTAAAAAGATCAAGATCAAAACAATTAGAACCTGATGAATACTCAACGGGAACCTTCACTTTATCTAACCTTGGGATGTTTGGAGTTGATAGATTTGACGCAATTCTTCCTCCAGGTACCGGTGCTATTTTAGCCATAGCATCATCGAAACCAACCGTTGCTGCTAATAGTGATGGTTCAATATCGGTTAAAAAAATAATGCAAGTAAATCTAACAGCTGATCATAGAGTGATCTATGGAGCTGATGGAGCTTCATTCTTAAAAGACTTGGCTTCCCTAATTGAAGATGAGCCAGAGACTCTTGTCTCCTAAATTTAATTGATTTCTCAAATTAATAATGAAGAAAGAGATTATAAGCTTGAAGCTTATGATTATTTACTTGATCCTTCATTAATTGCTAGTAAACCTTCTGCAATTAGGCATGAATCAAGATTGATGATAGTTAGAAATAGTTTTTTAGAAGAAGACTGTTTAACTAAAAAATTTACCAAGAATCTTTTAGATGAATTTAGAGAAGGGGATCTTGTAATTGTAAATAATACTAAAGTTATGAAAGCTAGGTTAAAGGTTGAATTAGAAAGTAAGACATTAGTAGAATTGTTAGTTTTAGAAAGATCCCATGAATGTGTTTGGTTATGTTTGGCAAAGCCAGCAAAAAAGTTAAAAATAAATAGAAAATTAAAATTAAAATCTCCATTAGCACAAGATATTAATTTGATTGTTGATGGAGTTGATGAAGAAACTGGAGGGAGATTTATTATATTTCCGGAAAATATAACTTGTCTCAATTCAATGAATGAACTTCTTGATAAATACGGGGAAATCCCTCTTCCTCCTTATATAAAAAATTCCGAAGAAGAATCTTTTCATGAGAAAAGTTATCAAACTGAATATGCAACAAATCCTGGGGCAGTTGCTGCACCAACAGCTGGTTTACATTTAAGCAAAAGTCTTATTTCCAGTCTAAAAAAAAAAGGTGTAATAATCTTACCGATAACTTTGCACGTGGGTTATGGAACATTCAAACCAATTGATCAAGAAGATTTAAGTAACTTAAAACTGCACAAAGAATGGGTAAGTGTTAATAAGGAAGTAGTGGATGAAATAAAAAGAATAAAGAAAACAGATAGAAAAATAATTGCTATTGGTACAACTAGCGTAAGAGCTCTTGAAAGTTGTTATTCTCACGAAATTAATGACTTTATTCCTATAGCTAAATACGTAGATTTAGTAATTAAGCCAGGTTATAAATTTAAGGTAGTTGATGGATTATTAACTAATTTTCATCTCCCTAAAAGTTCATTATTACTTTTAGTAAGTGCAATGATTGGTAGAGAAAGATTATTAGATCTATATAAAAAAGCCATAAAAGAAAAATTTAGATTCTTCTCTTATGGCGATGCGATGTATATTTCACCAGATTCACTACTGGAGAAAAAATAGATTTAGGCTTTGACTGGTTCTTGAATGATTCCGCTTGGAACTTCAGTAAACATAATTGATGATAAATACCTCTCTGCTAAATCAGGTAGAACAACTACAATTGTCTTTCCAGCATATTCATCTTGTTCAGCTAATCTAACAGCAGCAGCAGCGGCAGCCCCACAAGATATTCCTACTAATAGACCTTCCTCTTTAGCTAACCTAAGAGCCATCTCAATTGATTCGTCATTTGTTACTTGTTCGACCTTATCAACAATTGATAAGTCAAGGTTCTTAGGAATAAATCCTGCTCCAATTCCTTGGATTTTATGTGGTCCGGATTTAACCTCTTCTCCATTCATTGTCTGTGTAATAACAGGACTGTGTGATGGTTCTACAGCTACAGAAGTAATATTCTTGGCCTTCTCTTGCTTAATGTATCTTGAAACTCCTGTAATTGTGCCGCCAGTTCCAACCCCTGCAACTAGGACATCAATTTCACCATCGCAATCATCCCAGATTTCTGGTCCAGTAGTTTTGAAATGAATTTCAGGGTTTGCTGGATTATCAAATTGACCTGGCATGAAATATTGAGAAGGATTACTTTCTGCAATTTCTTTAGCCTTAGCTATTGCTCCAGGCATACCTTTAGATGCCTCTGTTAAAACAATTTCAGCCCCCAACACTGCCATAACCCTTCTTCTTTCAATTGACATGGATTCTGGCATTGTAAGGATCAGTTTATAACCTCTTGCTGAAGCAGTAAAAGCTAGAGCAATTCCTGTATTTCCAGAAGTTGGCTCAACAATAATTTTGTCTTTTGTAAGTTTCCCACTTTTCTCTGCATCCCAGATCATGTTTGCGCCAATCCTACATTTGACACTGTAAGCGGGGTTTCTACCTTCAATTTTTGCAAGTACTGTAGCTTTCGCATTTTTAGTAACTGATTTTAATTTTACTAATGGAGTGTTTCCAATAGCAAAACTGTTGTCCTCATAAATTTTTGCCATTTATATATTGAGAAAATATATATTAATACTAACTATTATTTAGAAAAAGAGTATATAAGTTTCTATACGGTAAATACTAGGAATTTAGAAATTATTTAGTGCTTCAGAAAAGGTTTTCCATAATTGATCTTGGTCTTCTAATCCAACTGATACTCTAATAAGGTGCGAGGGTATACCAAAACTTTCAGCCCAATCCAACTCGTCATAATGAGCTAGTAAAACATAAGGACAAACTAGAGTAAATTTTGTACCTAAACTAGGTCCTTTAGATACTTTTAGAGAATCATAAAATTTTTTAGCTTTGTTCAATCCTCCATTTAATTCAAACGATAATAAGCAGCCGTATCCCCCATTAGAAGTAAGTAAAGAATTAAAATTTGGACAATTTTCAGGATGGAAAATATTTTTAATCTCGCTATGAGTCTCTAATCTTTTTTTTAATTCTAAACATGCTTTATTTTGTTCAAAAACTCTTTGATTTACATCTCTACTAACTTTCTCTAGATAAACTATATCTCCATCGGAAAGTATTGGAATATTAATCTCGTTTAATGCATTTCTAAACTGATCAATCCATTTGCTTTTTGGATTTAGTATTAATGATCCTGCAAGAATATCACCACTACCTGAAAAAATTTTTGTAAGTGAAGTAAAAACTATATCTGCATGTTCTATGGAATTTATATTTAAATTCGAACCAATTGTATCGTCAACAATTAAGGGAATATTTAGCTTTTTTGCAATTTTTGAAATTTTTTTAATGTTTACACATTTGAGCATTGGATTACTTGGAAGTTCAATAATTAATGCTGATGGATTTATTCTTTTGATTTCTAATCCAATATCCGCGCAATTTTCTTCTGTAATTAACTTTGCTCCGTGAAAGATTTTCATTGGTAATTTAAGTACATCTACATATGGAAAACCAACTTGGAGTGTTGGTTTAGCTGGAAATAATTTATATATGATTTCTAATGATGTATGCAATGCAGACATTCCAGATGAAGTTAAGTGAATATCATTAGAGTCAATTTTTGTAGATTTAGAAATTCTATTTTTTATTCTTTGAGAACATTCATTTACGTAAGATTTTGGAGGGCAATCTTCAAGACCTAGTTCTATAGCGGCAGCTCTTGAAGATAGACCAAGACCAGTATGTTGCCAAAAATATTTTGCATAAATACTTCCTTCTTTTTCAGTTATTAAGAAAGCTAAATTATTTCTTTTTTCTATTAACGAGAATTGTTCAGAAGTATTTCTATCAATGTATTTTTTAGCTTTAAAAGCTATGCTTTCATTCGGATATGGCCAGATACTTTTATTGTTATAGTAATTTTGCTCTTTTACTTTTTCGCATAATCTTTTCACTATGGGGTTTAGCCCGAATCGTGGGTAAATGGACTTCAATAAATTCATGCATTCTTGATCTTTTTCCTCGTAATTTATTACATCATTCCAAGTTGGTAATGCTACAGAAACGGCATGAATACTATCAGGAATTGCATATCCCAACTCTAAATTTTTCCATATAGGTTTTTTAAGTAAATCTCTCAATTTTCAGAATTTATTTAAAGCAAATAAAATGTCCGAGATTAAATCGTTTGTATCTTCACATCCAATTGATAATCTGACAAGAGCATCATCTATCCCTAGTAGATTTTTTGTTTTGTCATCAACAGAAGCATGAGTCATCGTTGCAGGGTGACAAATCAAACTTTCAACTCCTCCAAGGCTTTCTGCTAGAGAGAAATATTTAAGAGATTTGCAAAATTTAAAAGTATCCTCTTTATTTAAATTTAATTTTAGGGTGATCATTGAACCTCCAGATTTCATTTGCGATTTTGCTAAATTAAATTGCGGATGTTCTTGATTAAAAGGGTAAATTACTTTACTAATAATTTTATGATTACCTAATTCTTCAGAAATAAATTCTGCACTTTTAGTTTGTTGTTCGATTCTTAAAGGAAGAGTTTTTACTCCTCTCGTAATGAGCCAACTATCAAAAGGAGATGGTTGAAGCCCGAGAGCTTTTTGAGAGAAAAGCATCTTACTATTCCATCCCTCATTATTTGTCAGTACTGCTCCGCCAAGTGCGTCACTATGTCCATTAATGAATTTTGTGGTGCTTACAACCGATAGTGTTGCACCAAGGTCCAATGGTTTTTGAATAAGCGCTGTAGAAAATGTGTTGTCTACAACTACTGGTATTTCGAGTTTATTCGCTTCATCACAAATCGCCTTAATATCAAGTACCTTCAAAAGTGGATTAGTTGGACTTTCTAGCCATATCAAGGTTGGCTCTAAGTTTGAAATCTTTTTGATATTATTTTTGTTTGTAAAATCTGTGTATAAAACTTCTAGTCCAAATTTCTTGAAAACTTTTTCGAACATCCTCACTGTACAACCATAGAGATTTGACTCGCAGAGTATCTTGTCCCCTGATTTTAGTGTTGATGAAATTGCAGTTACCGCGCTAATTCCAGATCCAAAAACTGTACAGTATTTAGAATCTTCTATTGATTTAAGGATGTTTTCTAGAATTCTAAAGTTTGGATTGCCTGATCTGGTGTAGTCGAAATTATCTTTATTTCCATGCTTGAAAGTAGATGTAGAAAAAATAGGAGGCATAACGCATCCAGTGTCTTCTGCAAATGTTTTCCCATGGTGAATAGATAGGGTCTTAAAACCTGGCTTTTTGATATTATTTTCCTTATTTCCCATTATTTTTAAAAATAAGAATTAATTTAAATCTCTCTTTTTTAAAAGAGAGATTTAATAATCCATAGAAAAGTAGTATTAAACTTTTCTTGAATAATATTCAACAACTAGTAGTTCGTTTATTTCAAGAGCCACCCACTCTCTATCGCATTTTCCATTTATTTTTCCCGTTAATTTAGGTTTGTCTAAATCAAGATGAGGTGGAACATTTGCTAAACCAGGGAATTCTATATTACCTTCTACAAGTTTTTTGCTTGCTTTGTTTTCTTTAATTCCGATTACATCGCCTGATTTGCATTGATAACCAGCAATATCAAGAACCTTTCCATTAACGGTTACATGGCCATGATTTACTAATTGTCTTGAGCCTGGGATTGTACCTCCAAAACCTAATCTAAAACAAACATTATCAAGTCTGTTTTCTAAAAGTCTTAGTAGGTTAGTTCCTGTAGATCCTTCTTGAGCTCTAGCTTTTTTTACATAACGTACTAGTTGTTTTTCAGAAACTCCATAATTAAATCTAAGTTTCTGCTTTTCTTCTAGACGAATTGCATATTCTGATCGCTTGCGACGGGCTTGGCCGTGCTGACCTGGAGGATTAGACTTCTTTGAAGCTTTCCTGGTGAGACCTGGTAGTTCTCCCAAGCGACGCGTAACCCTTAATCTGGGGCCGCGGTATCTTGACATAATTTTAAATTAAATAGAAATTTGCAATAAATTGGATAATTGATTAAATTCAATTAAACTAATTACTACTGGAAATATTATTTTACATCATCAAAGTGTTCAAAACTATTAATAAATTAATTACTTCTATACTTCTTTTTATGATTTCTTTTTATCAAAAGTGGTTTTCACCTTTTTTCGGACCAAGATGCAGATTTATTCCAAGTTGCAGCTCTTATGGATATGAGGCAATTACTAGACATGGTCCTTGGAAGGGAGGGTGGTTAACTTTAAGAAGATTAAGCAGATGTCATCCTTTAACTCCCTGTGGATGTGACCCTGTGCCTGACTAAATGAATGAAAATATTTATTTTTGTTAGGCAGGGATGTTGCCTTTGTGATTCATTAAAAAACAAACTGGCAAAAATAAATCTTAATGAGTTATTCCCTAATCTAGAGGAGCTTAAAGAAATTGATATTGATAGGGTCGATTTATATAAAGATAAATATAAAAAATATGCTTATGAAGTACCTGTTATTGCTGTTGAAGGAATTAGATCCGAGGAGATTATAGAATTGCCTCGCATTTCTCCAAGATTAAAAGATGATCAATTAAAGAATTGGTTTCAAAAAAATATTAGTACCATTCTGGAGAAATAATTTTTTTATATGAGATCTATAAAATTACATAAACTTTTAAATTTGGTAGGAATTATTCCTTCATTAGATTTAATCGATCATGAAATCAATCATATTTCTTTTAACTCTAAAGAAGTACAAAAAGGAACTTTATTTTTAGGTATGCCTGGTTTAAATGTTGATGGAGGAAAATATTGTATTGAGGCAATTGAAAATGGCGCTGAGGCTGCCATTATTGGGCCTGCTGCAAAAGAGAAAATTGGATCTATTGATCGAGAAAGGATTTTGGTTATAGAGGATAATTTAGATTATATTTTTGGTCAAATAGTCGCTGAGTTTTGGAATAGGCCTTCAAGAAAACTTAAACTTATTGGTGTTACGGGTACTAATGGAAAAACGACAATTACTTTTTTATTGGAATATCTTTTAAAAAAATTAGGAAAAAAGACTGCATTATTTGGGACCTTGCTCAATAGATGGCCTGGCTTCTCAGAGGTGGCTACTCATACAACTGATTTCGCCGATAAACTTCAAAAGAAATTAAATGCTGCTGTTGAGGCAGAATCTGAATTCGCGATATTAGAGGTAAGTTCTCATTCTATTGCTCAAAACAGGATATCAGGATGCGAATTTGAGGCGGCTATTTTTACTAATTTAACTCAAGATCATCTTGATTATCACTCAGATATGGAATCATATTTTCATACAAAAAGAAAATTATTTTTCCCACCTTACTTAAAAGAAAAAGATGGAATTTGTGTATTAAATCATGATGACCATTGGATATCTAAATTGTCATCTGACCTTGAAAAAAGATCTTTATTAGTCTCTACAAAGATTACTGAAAGTGAATTTGAAAATGATGATTTTTTTTTCGTGACAGATAAAAAATTTACTGAAAGTGGTTCCACCTGTATATTTCATACACCTAGTGAAAAAATTCAACTTTTTGTTCCACTTGTCGGTGAATTTAATTTAATGAATGCTATTCAAGCAATAACAATTTTGTATAAACTTAATTTTTCTTTAAAAGATCTATCAAAGTTAATACAATTTTTCCCTGGCGCTCCTGGGAGAATGGAGAAAATACAAATTGATAATGATGTCGTTTTAAGATCACTTCCAACAGTAATTGTTGATTATGCCCACACTCCTGATGGATTAAAAAAAGTTTTGCAATCAATTAAAAAACTTTGTGAAGGGAAACTCATAACTGTTTTTGGCTGTGGCGGAGATCGAGACCGTAGTAAAAGGCCTTTAATGGGATCAATAGCTGAAGAGTTTTCTGATAAACTTTTTATAACTTCAGATAATCCAAGATCAGAAGAACCCCAAAAGATAGTAAATGATATTTTGATGGGTATAAAAAAAAGAGAAAAAATAACAATTGAGATTGATAGATTTAAAGCAATAAATGAATCTATTAAATTTGCCAATAAAGAAGATATAGTTTTAATTGCAGGAAAAGGACATGAAGACTACCAAATTCTCAATGATAAAGTTATTAATTTTGATGATAGAAAAATAGCTTATAAATTATTAAAAGAAAAAAGTAATTTACAATAAATTTCCTAATCAAATCAGAAAGATCTTTACGCAAATCACAAGAAAAGTTTCTTAGAATCAAAGCAGTTATTTTTAACAAAATGAAAGGCTTAGCCTTAGTTGTAGGCGCAGGAGGGATTGGAACACAACTAGCTAAAGATCTCAATGAAAGTGAAAAAGACTTAGATGTTGTTTTGTGTGGAAGAAAAAGTGAATTTAATTCTTTTTGGGAATTAGACATAGAGGATTCTCAATCTCTTTTGCAATTGAAAAATAAAATATCAAATCATCCTTCAAAATTAAGACTAGTTATTAACGCTACAGGGAGACTTCATAGTGATTCTCTTCAACCAGAAAAAAGATTACAACATCTTGATAAAAAAAATATGATGGAAAGTTTTTCAATAAATGCTTTTTCTCCTATTTTATTAGCTAAAACTATTGAAGAATTTATACCAAAAGATTTTGATTTTAATTTTGCAAGTATAAGTGCAAGAGTGGGAAGTATTGGAGATAATCAAACTGGAGGATGGTATTCATATAGAGCAGCAAAATCTGCCCAAAATCAGTTTTTTAAATCTTTAAGTATTGAGTGGGCTAGACGTTTCCCAAAGGCTACTATTACATTGCTTCATCCAGGAACAGTAGATACTGATTTATCTAGACCTTTTCATAAATTTGTTCCAGAACATAAATTATTTAGTAAAGAAAAATCATCCCAATTTTTGATCAATATTATTAAGAATCAAACTCCAGAATCTACTGGAAAATTTATTGCATGGGACAGCTCGGAGATACCTTGGTAAATTAAACTTTATCTTTATATCAATAGATTTTTAATTCAATATTTTTTTTATTTCTTTAGAAAGTTCATCAATCTCAGCTTCTGTAGTCATTTGATGTACACATGCTCTAAACCATTTTGGATCTTCTAAAACTCTAATCCAAATTTTCTTTTCTCCAAGTTTCTTAACAAATTTATCCTTATCTTCAATATTTTCGATATTAAAACTAACTATCCCATTTAAGTATTTTTTTTCTAAAACTAATTCAACTCCGTTTAATTGATTTAATTCATCCCAAAGTTTCTCACTTAATCTTTTTATATTTTTTCTCTTTTCTTTTTCATTGCAGTCTTTATCCAAAAGATCTAAAGAATTACGCAGCCCTGCAAGTAAAGGAATACAAGAGGTAGCTACTTCAAACTTCCTTGCATCATCATGAAAAAGATTATCTGAAGGCTCATAGATTCCTTGTTCTTTTTTTAATGATTTCCAACCAATTATTGTTGGATCTGTTTCATGAATAAATCTATCTGAGACATAAATTGCTCCAAGACCTTCTGGTCCACATGCCCACTTATGAGAAGTTATTGAGTATAAATCAGAATAAAAAACTTCTTCTTCAATTTTTATGTGCCCAAAGGTTTGAGCACCATCAACAAGTAAATAAGAGTTTTCTCGATTATTTTTTAATTCGAGGGAAATTTGTTTTAAGGGAATTTTATATCCAAAGTTCCACAAAATATGAGAAATAATTAGGATCTTAGTCTTACTATTTAGATTTTTTAAAATCTCTAAAATTAAATTTTCGTCGTTAAGATTTTTAATTTTTTGGATTGGTAAAATTTTCAAAATTAATTTATTTCTTCTGCAAAATTCACGACTTGCAGCTACTACTCCAGGATGTTCACAGTCACTTATTAACAACTCTTCTCCCTCTTCTACCTTTATTCCCCAAAAAGGCAAAATCATACCAGAAGAGATATTCTCGGTTAAAGCTACATTCTTTGAATTGACACCTAACTTTTGCGCAATGATTCTTTTTGTGGTCAATATTTCTTTGTAAATAAAAGGCCACATATCATTGGTAAATGGTCCTAAGTCTTGAATTATTTCCCAAGTTTTGACTATTGCTTCTAGAGAAGATTTTGGTAATGGTCCTTGACCCCCATAGTTGAAGTAATACTTATTTTTTAAAGCTGGTATTTGGTCTCTTAAATTATTAATCATGAAAAATTTAAATTATATTTTTAAATTCTTGAATTTTCTAAATATTGCCTACTAAAGTTACTGTTCTAAATTCAATATTCTCAATTATTTTCCAAGGTTCAGTACTCCTTTCTGCAAATTCTAAATTTTTAAATCCTAGTTCTTTAAAATCACTTATAAAGTCCGGCTCATACCATGCTCCACTAATACATCCTGTCCATAGGTCATGATCATTTTGTAATCTTAAAGGAACTTTTTTGTTAGAGACAATATCGCTAATTGCAATTCTTCCATTATCGTTTAAAACTCTTTTTATATTTCTTAGAAGGTTGTTTCTAGATTCTGGACTTACTAAGTTTAAAACACAATTACTTAAAATAATATCAACTGATTTATCGGCGATTAATGGATTTAAATCCTTATCTAATTCATCAAGTTTTTCAATTGATCCCATGAGAAATTCTGTATTATTGAAACCTATATTTTTTGTAACTTCTTTAGAGGCTGATCTAGATAAAGAAAGCATGTCAGGATTCTGATCAACTCCAATAACTTTCCCTTCTTTCCCAACTATTTGGGCACAAATAAAAGCATTTTTGCCGCTACCACTTCCAAGATCCAAAACTATATCATTTTTTTGAACATATTTTGTTGGATCACCACACCCATAGTCTCTTTCTATAACCTCTTGAGGAATTGCTTCAAGTAAAACGGGATTAAACCCAACTGGTGTACAAAGACAACTTTCTTTTTCTAATGCGGCTGAACCATATCTTTCTTGAATCGCATCTTTATGATCGAATTGATTAGGTGTTTTATTCGATGTGTTTGTATTACAGCAACTTTCAGACATATTTTTAAAAGGACTCTTGATAAATATAGCCAAAAAAAAAGCCCCTGAAAAAGGGGCTTTTAATTTGTTTAATTAAATTATTTAGTGTAATTAACACCTCTGTAATTTAATTCTGCTTTTTCATTACTTGAAGAAGCGTCATCCATTCTGTTGGTGTATACGTTTCTTCTGTAGGTAAGTTCAACAAGTTGCTTTTTAGCAGCTTCTTTGTTTTGAACGTAGTTTTTACCTCTGTAAGTTAAAGTAGTCATGTTTCGATGTGACAACACGGCCATCCCCCGTTCCATGGTATGACTCGAACTGCGCCCTCAAATGAGGGTGAACGAAAAAGTAGCGATTGCTACAAAACTATTATAAGCTTATTTTCCTAGGGATGTCTAGCTTTTACAAATAGAAACGAAGATTTAATGTTTTTTTAATTATTATCTTAGGTAAATTTTTTTATAAATAGTCTCTAAAAAGGTTTATGTTTATATTTGGTCTAATCTTCATGTAACTATTTATTTATGACAGGTTTTTTATATTTCTTGGGAAATACTTTAAGGTGGCCAGTGTTAAAGCCAAAAGAATTTTTTTCACTACATGCTTATTTTGCAATTATTTATTTGATAACTTTTACTTTGAGTAAATATGACGTAAGCCAATCAAATTTAGTTTTTACTTTAGGAATTCTTGCACCTCTTTTAATCGCTATTGGTCAAGGACTACCAATTGATTGCCTTGATATGGAATCATCTTTGTTGAAGGAATTAAAAACTAAATAATATATATTTCAGTTAAAAATTTTTATAAAACCTGGACAACTTCGCTTATTTCAGGAATCATTTCTTTTAACTTTCTTTCAATACCCATTTTTAGAGTCATAGTGCTACTTGGGCAACTACCACATGCTCCTTGAAGTCTGACTTTGACAATAGGACCATCTATTTCTGCAATCTCTACATTACCTCCATCAGAAATTAAAAAAGGTCTTAGCTCGTCAAGGACTTTTTCTACATTTTCGTTTGTCAGCGAGAGTGTTTCAGTACTCATAATTTTGGATTAACTTTATAATAAGCCTAGAAAGAAATCTGATTAATTGCAAAAAAGATAATTTTCTGTTGTGACTTCTTCTAAAAATCCCACCAATGACAATAGCTACTTTGATGCAGTCTTAGTAGGAGCAGGGATAATGAGTAGTACTTTAGCCCTCCTAATTTCAGAAGTTTTACCAGACATAAAATTTCTGATTATAGAAAAATTAAATGCGCCAGGAAGTGAAAGTACTGGCGCTTTTAATAATGCAGGTACAGGACATGCGGCTAATTGCGAATTAAACTATACCCCTTTAGATGAAAAAGGAAATCTAAAAATAGATAAAGCGCTCTCAATAAATCGTTCTTTTGAAACATCCATGTCTTTATGGGCATCATTGTATGAAGCAGGGAAAATTGATATTAAGAATTTTCTAAAATTTATTCCTCATATTAGCTTTGTGTCTGGACAGGATAATATTTCTTTTTTAAAAAAAAGATTTCAGAAAATGACTGAAAATCCTGAATTTATCGATATGGAATTTTCTACATCTTTTGATGAAATTTCGTCATGGGCTCCTCTAATAACAAAAGATAGAAATCCATCTACTCAAATTGCTGCTACCAGAATAGGTAGAGGCACTGATATTAATTTTGAGGCTTTAACTAAAGAGTATTTGTCATTAGTTTCTTTAAACAAAAATGTTGAAATTAGATACAAAACAGAACTAGTAGATTTAAAGAAAATTGATAAAAAACAATGGGAACTAGAAATCAGTTCTAAAGGTAGAAAAACTTCAATTAGAACTGGCTACGTTTTTCTTGGTGCTGGTGGAAAAACAATTAATTATTTACAAAAATCAAAAATTCCAGAAGCAAAAAGTTATGGTGGATTTCCTGTTAGTGGGAAATGGCTTATTTGCGAGAAAAAAGATCTAACAGAAAAACATAACTCAAAAGTTTATGGTAAAGCTGATATTGGATCGCCACCAATGTCTGTGCCTCATTTAGACACCAGATGGATTGATAATAAAAAACTTCTTTTATATGGACCTTTTGCTGGATTTACCACGAAATTTCTAAAACAAAGTTCATACTTTGACTTATTTAGTTCAATTAAAAAGAATAATATTTTTTCTATGTTAGAAGTTGGTTTCAATAACAACGATTTAATTAATTATCTAATATCACAATCATTAAAGAACCATAACTCAAGAGTTGAGAATTTAAAGAATATGATGCCATCAGCTAATCCTTCTGATTGGTATTTAAAGAATGCTGGTCAAAGAGTCCAAATAATTAAAAAAACTGTAGATGGTGGTTCTTTGAAATTTGGAACTGAGATTGTAAATTCATCTGATGGATCATTATCTGCTTTGTTGGGAGCCTCTCCGGGAGCAAGTACTGCGGTTTCAATTATGGTTGAGGTTCTAGAAAAATCTGTTTTATTTTTAAACGATAAGCATAATCTTCAGAAAAAAATAAATGACTTAATTTATCCAGAACTATCAGTCTCTGAAAATTACAGTACCTTCATAAAAGACATTAAAAAAAGAAATAATTCCATTTTTGGTTTCCATCCATAATTCTAATTAGCTAGTATTAATCAAGATGTAATAAGAGGAGAATTTTTATTTCTATATGACTGATATATCGGTTTCAAAAATTAGAAATTTCTGCATAATCGCTCATATTGACCATGGTAAATCAACCCTAGCAGATAGGTTGCTTCAAGATACTGGTACTGTGCAGCAAAGGGATATGCAAGAACAATTTTTGGACAGTATGGATCTTGAAAGAGAAAGAGGAATTACAATCAAGTTACAGGCCGCAAGGATGAAATATAAAGCTGAAGATTCTCAAGAATATGTATTAAACTTAATAGATACTCCAGGGCATGTTGATTTCTCTTATGAGGTTAGTAGATCTCTTCAAGCTTGTGAAGGTGCTTTACTCGTTGTTGATGCAAGTCAAGGAGTAGAAGCACAAACCTTAGCTAATGTTTACCTTGCCTTAGAAAATAATCTTGAAATAATTCCTGTTTTAAATAAAGTTGATTTACCAGGTGCTGATGCTGAAAAAATAAAACAAGAAATAGAGGAAATTATTGGACTTGATACATCTAATGCAATAAATTGTTCAGCAAAAACTGGAATTGGCATTAAAAATATTTTGGAAGCAATTGTAAGAAGAGTACCTCCTCCCCAAGATGAAATTAAACTACCTACAAAGGCACTGATTTTTGATTCTTATTATGATCCTTACAGAGGAGTTATTGTATATTTCAGGGTGATATCTGGCTCTCTTAATAAGAGAGAAAAGATATTATTAATGGCGAGTAAAAAAAATTACGAACTAGATGAGATAGGAATAATGGCACCTGATCAGCAGCAAGTTGATGAATTACATGCAGGAGAAGTTGGTTATTTAGCTGCTTCTATAAAATCAGTTGCTGATGCGAGAGTGGGAGATACGATTACTCTTTTAAATTCACCTGCCAATGATCCTTTGCCTGGTTATAAGACAGCAAATCCTATGGTTTTTTGTGGCTTATTCCCTACTGATGCTGATCAATTCCCAGATTTAAGAGTATCTCTTGAAAAATTACAATTATCTGATGCAGCTTTAAAATATGAGCCCGAAACCAGTAGCGCAATGGGCTTTGGATTTAGATGCGGATTCCTAGGACTTCTTCATATGGAAATTGTTCAAGAAAGATTAGAAAGAGAATATGACTTGGATTTAATCGTAACTGCACCATCAGTTATCTATAAAGTTAATTTAAATCAGCAGGAACATATCTTTATTGATAATCCTTCTACAATTCCTGATCCACAACTTAGAGAATCAATAGAAGAGCCTTATGTGAAAATGGAAATTTATGCTCCGAATGAATTTAATGGAACATTAATGGGTTTATGTCAGGAAAGAAGGGGAGTATTTATAGATATGAAATACATAACAACAGATCGAGTTACCTTGATTTATGAAATTCCATTAGCAGAAGTTGTTACAGATTTCTTTGATCAAATGAAAAGTAGAACCCAAGGTTATGCATCAATGGAATATCATTTGATTGGCTATAGAAAGAATGACCTTGTTAGATTAGATGTCCTAATAAATTCAGAAAGAGCAGATCCATTAACTTCTATTGTTCATAAAGATAAGGCTTATGGAATTGGCAGAAGTTTAGTTGAGAAATTAAAAGAACTTATTCCAAAACAACAATTTAAAATACCTATTCAAGCATCAATCGGTAGCAGGATTATTGCAAGTGAAAGTATAAGTGCTTTGCGAAAAGATGTTTTATCTAAATGTTATGGAGGAGATATTTCTAGGAAAAAGAAACTTTTAAAGAAACAAGCCAAAGGTAAAAAGAGGATGAAGGCAATGGGTAAAGTTGAAGTCCCTCAAGAAGCTTTTATGGCAGTCCTGAAATTAAACCAGTAATTTCTTTTGATTTAAAATTTATAGCTATTTATTTTTAAAAGAATTGGGTATATTTCATTCATATCTGTAAAAAAAGATTTTGGATATTAACTCATTTAATCGTGTCGGCGCGAATATCAGAAAAGCTGGATTTTTAATAGTACTTTTTTATCTTCTTGTTGTTTTAATAATGAAATTTTTAGAGGCCAATAGTTTTTTTGGTAATTCATTTTCAATGTTAAGCAATGATATCTTTGCCCCTCCTTCGCTTAATCATTTTTGTGGCACAGATAGATTAGGAAGAGATGTTTGCTTAAGAACTTTGCAAGGATCATCATTAGCGATAGAAGTTGTATTCTTAGCTATTCTTTTTTCATTAAGTTTGGGTTTGCCATTGGGATTATTAAGTGGATATTTTGGTGGTTTTTTTGATAAATGCTTATCACTAATAATGGATACTATTTTTTCAATACCTGTAATTTTGCTTTCAGTTGTTGTGGCTTTTGTATTGGGTAAGGGTATCCTTAACGCGGCTTTGGCATTGTGTATTGTGTACTCTCCTCAATATTTTAGATTAATCAGAAATCAGACAATATTGGTTAAATCCGAAACTTATGTGGAGGCAGCTCAAGTTGCAGGAGCTGATGTTAAAACAATTATTTTTAAATATATTCTCCCAAATGTAATAACACCATTGCCTATTCTGCTTACCCTAAATGCAGCAGATGCTGTTTTGGTATTAGGAAGTTTAGGATTTTTAGGCCTTGGTGTTCCTGCAGATGTCCCAGAGTGGGGAAGTGATTTAAATCTTGCTCTTGCCGCTTTACCTACTGGTATATGGTGGACGGCTTTGTTCCCAGGTTTGGCAATGTTTTTTTTAGTTTTAGGTCTTTCTTTTATAGGAGAGGATCTTGAAGAAATTTTTGATAGTCAAAATTCTAAATAAATTTAGTTATCTGTACTAGGATCAAGTTCTCCTTGATCATTCAACTTTGGATATTCTTTAGCTGATTTTTTATACACCGCAGCTAATTCTGGGTAACACCATTCAAAAAGTGTTTTTTGATATTCATCTATATTTAAACCTTCTCCATTAGCGGGCAATAGACCTTTATTTTTTCTTTGGCGAATAGCTTCAAATAGTAATATGGAAGCAGCAACTGAAACATTTAGGGATTGAACCATACCTCTCATAGGTATAAAAATTGATTGATCAACCATTGATATAAGTTCATTACTTAGTCCCCATTTTTCTGCTCCTAAAACAAAACATGTATTTAGAGAATAATCAAAATTTCTATAATCTACTGATTCACTATTAAGCGTCGTTCCATATAATTTAAAACCCTTATTCTTTAAATCAGATATTGCTGTGATAGTGTTTTCATGATTATTTAGTTTTACCCATTTTTGACTTCCTTGAGCAGTACTATTAAAAGTCTTAACGGCATTCGTTTTGCTAATAAAATTTGCTTCGAAAACTCCCGCTGCATCACATGTCCTTAATATCGCGGATAGATTATGGGGTTTATTGACATCCTCAACTAAAACAGTCAAGTTTTTCATTCTGCAATCTAAAACACTTTTGATTCGTTCAAATCTTCTTGGCAAAATTGACATTTATAATTTTTTCATACTTCTAAATTATATTCAAAAATATTGATTACCTATTAAATCTCTTGGTTTATAATATTTTGGTAGTTTGAATTAACTCAATGGCATACATAGAATGGGACTATACAGTAATAACAAGTATGGTAGAAAAACAAGGTTGGGATTTGCCTGATCGTGAATCGGAAGAATGGAATAAATTTAAAGATGAATTAGGAGAAAGAATGAGAGGTGTTGGACTTGTTTTTGAAAAATATTGTAAATTTACTCCTGACGTAGGAGAAGGAGTTCATCTTTTAGATGATTGATCATAAATAGTTTTAAACCATTGATGTATCCCTTAATCAATGGCTTATTAATTTATAAGATAATATAATTTCACTAAATTAGAACTGGCAATTATTAAGGCTTTATAAAGCTTGTACTCTAAAAAAAATTTTTTATTCCACAAAAAAGTTATTTAATTTCTATATTTGAATAAAAATATGAAAAATAAATTAACCTTTTTATTCGATGGTGGTTGTCCACTTTGTGTGAGAGAAACAAATTTTCTAAAAAAAAGAGATATCTTAAATCAAATTGCATTTATAGATATTAATAGTAAGGATTATGATCAAAGTCTTTTTAATGACATCTCATATTCAGAAGCCATGTCAAACCTGCATGGGATTATGAAAAATGGTGAAATTATTAGGGGACTAGATGTACTTGCATATTCTTATGAATTAGTTGGCTTAGGTTGGGTTTATTATCCCTTGAAGATTAAGCTCTTATCTCCATTATTGAGACTGGTTTACAGATATTGGGCAAAATATAGACTTCAAATTACAGGTAGATCCGATATTGAAAAACTTTGTACCTCACAATGTGAACAATAAATATGGAAAGTATAGATATAGACAGAATAATAGAAATGTGTTGGGAAGATAGAACACCCTTTGAAGCTATCGAGTATCAATTTGGTTTAAAAGAGGAAGATGCGATAAAAATTATGCGTCAAAATCTTAAACCCAAATCCTTCAAAGTCTGGAGAAAGAGAGTTTCGGGAAGAAATACAAAACATATGGCGCTTAAAGAGTCAACTAGATTTAAATCTACTCATAAAAGAAAATTATAAATTTTGAAAAATCTTTCTACTAAAACTTGTCCTGTTTGCAATAGGCCGTTCGAGTGGCGTAAAAAATGGAAAAACTGTTGGGATGATGTTATCTACTGTTCAAAAAGATGCAGTAATAGGAAGTCGCAAAGATGAAACAAGTATCAATTATTTTCCCGAATCAACTTTTTAGAGAAAGCCCAATCTTAAAAATAAATTGTGAAGTTTTGATTTTGGAAGACTCATTATTTTTTGGAAATGATAAATTTCATAAATTAATTAACCATAAAAACAAGTTAGTTTTTCATAGAGCATCTATGCTCGCTTACAAAAATTTTTTAGAAATATCTGGCTTTAAAGTTTTATATATCGAAAACAAGAAAAATGTTTCTACAGTTGACTACTTATCGGAATTTATTAAAAATAAATATCAGAAAATAAATCTCATTGACCCTCATGATTTTTTAATAATGAAGAGGATTAATAAATTTGTTGCAAGTAATAATTTGGCTTTAAATATTTTGCCTTCTCCTATGTTTATGAGCAGTGAAGATTTAAAAGAGTTATTTGAATCAAATGCAAAAAAACCTCTTATGAGGAGATTTTATGAGAATCAAAGAAAGAGCCAAAAAATATTAGTTAATCCTGATGATACACCTGAAGGTGGTAAATGGAGTTTCGATGAAATGAACAGAAAAAAATTACCAAAAAAAATAAATATACCTCATACACCTAAATTACAAAAAAATAAATTTGTAGTTAATGCAGAAAAGTCATTAGCCAATTTTGATATTGAGTTTATTGGAGAAAGTAATAACTTTTTATATCCAACTAATTTTGGAGAGGCAGATGAATGGTTAAATGATTTTTTTAAACATAGATTTTTCTTATTTGGAGATTATGAGGACGCTATTTCTAGAGAAGATTCTTTTTTATGGCATAGTTTACTTTCTCCTCTTTTAAATAGCGGCTTATTAACCCCAGATGTAGTAGTAAATAAAGCATTACTTTTTGCAAAAAATAATAATGTTCCTATTAACTCTTTAGAGGGTTTTATTCGTCAAATTATTGGATGGAGAGAATTTATTTGTCTTGTCTATAAACAGTATGGAACAAAGATGCGAAACAGTAATTTTTGGAATTTTGAAGATAAGCCAATTCCAGAATCTTTTTATCAAGGAAATACAGGCATTGAACCAGTAGACGTTGTTATAAAAAATATTATTAAATATGGTTATTGTCACCATATTGAGAGGTTGATGATTATTGGTAACTTCATGCTTCTATGTAGAATTCATCCCAATCAAGTTTATAAATGGTTTATGGAAATGTTTATTGATTCCTATGATTGGGTTATGGTCCCAAATGTTTACGGAATGAGTCAGTTTAGTGATGGAGGTATCTTTTCAACAAAACCATATATATCAAGCTCTAATTATGTAAAAAAAATGTCTAATTTTAAAAGTGGCCCATGGTGTGAAATATGGGATGGCTTATTTTGGAAATTTATTAAAGATAATGAAACCTTTTTTAGAAAGCAATATCGTCTGGCAATGTTAACGAGAAATCTCGATAAAATGTCAGAGGAAAAATTAGATAATCACTTAAAAACGGCCGATAAATTTTTAAGAGATATTCAATAAATTAAGAGTAATAACCTACCGTTGTTTTTGAAAAATTAAAAGAATATTATGTTATGACGAAAAATTAAGGACGGATGTTAACTTAAATGAAATTAGATTTATCTAATGGAAATTGGGAAACTTTTTTTGAAAAGTAATTCGACGGGTATTATCACTTTTTCTGAATTAGATTGGGTAACTACCCATCAATCTAATTTCACAAGGCTAGAAGAATCTATAGCAATTAAATTAGGAAGAATGCTTGATGCAGGATCCATCAATATAGGTTGCCGTTTGAATTCCTAATTAAGGTTTTATTTTATTAATGAAGTGTCAAGAAGAGAAAAAATTATTTTTTAAGGAAAGAATTCATTCTTTAAATATCTTTCTTTTTTTAGGATTTAATCTGTCACTGATTTCCATCTTAGGTTTTATTTGGTTCAATTCTGCAGTTGAAAAGGTGGTTTAAATTTTTGAATTTTTTGTATATTAAAGTTATCTTTAGCAATAATATAATATTTTGAGCATAGGATATTTACAAAGGAAAGCAGCTTGGGAAATTTTATTAAAAGTTAGTTCTGGTGATTTTTCTGATCATGCTCTTGAAAAGGTTTTAAAAAATTATCAATTTAATCCTCTTGATATAGCTTTTATTACAGAATTATCTTTTGGATGCATAAGGTATAGAAAATTTCTTGATCTTTGGACGGATCATACATCAAAAATTACTCATAAAAAGCAGCCTCCAAAATTAAGATGGCTTCTTCATATAGGTTTATATCAACTATTGAAAATGGATAAAATTCCATTTCCTGCAGCTATCTCTACCACTGTAGAAGTAGCTAAAAAAACAGATTTAAATGGTTTAGCGGGAACTGTAAATGCGATATTGAGAAATGCATCAAGAAAATTAGAACAAGAAATTTTTCCGAAATTATCTTCTGATAGAAAAGAAAGAATTTCATATCTTGAATCATTCCCATTATGGCTTGTGAAGGATCTTTATAAATGGTTCGGCAATAGCGAGGGTGAAAATATCGTAAAGGCATTTAATAAAAAACCTTCAATTGATTTGAGAATTAACCAATTAAAAACTAATTTAGATGAATTTCTGAAAGTACTTCATGAAAATAAAATTGATGCTGAAATTATTAAAGATTTACATAATGGAATTACTTTAAAATCTAATCCAAGATCTATAAAAAATTTACCAGGATATAGTGATGGACTTTGGACAATTCAAGATAGATCTTCTCAGTCGATAGCACCTCTTTTAAATCCAAAAGAAGGTGAAAAGATTTTAGATACTTGTGCAGCTCCAGGAAGTAAGTCTACCCACCTAGCAGAATTAACAAATGATAGTTCTGAAATCCTTGCGGTGGATAGATCAGCGAAAAGATTGAAAATACTGCAATCAAATTTAGAAAGGTTAAATTTGAAATCTGTTAATACCCTTAAGGCTGATGCTACTAGTTTGATTGAATTAAATCCTAAGTTTATATCTTATTTTGATAAGATTTTATTAGATGCGCCCTGTTCTGGTATTGGAACTCTCTCTAGGAATCCAGATTCTAGATGGTCCTTAAGTAAAGAAAAAATAAAATCTTTAACTTTATTACAGGAAAAACTATTAGAAAGTATTATTCCTCTTTTGAAAAAAGATGGAACTTTAGTTTATTCAACTTGCACTATTTGTCCCGATGAAAATAATCTACTAATTGAACGATTTATTGAAAAAAACAAAGCTTTAAAATTGGTTTGCCAAAAGCAAATTTTACCTAGCTTAGATTATCCTGGTGATGGATTTTATTCTGCAATAATTTCTTATAATTCTTAAAAATATAATTTATTTTTTTATTGGGATTTTATAAATTTCAGCTATAAACTTCTTCCATAAATAAGCTGCATTCCCACTAGATAATTCAGATTCTTTGTTGTCGTCGTAACCTATCCAGATCCCTGTTGTAAGGTTATCAATGGAACCAATAAACCAGAGATCTTTATTTCCATCAGATGTTCCTGTTTTTCCATAAATTCTCTTTCCTTTTATAGCGGCTGCTTTTGAAGTCCCTTCTTTTACAGATTTTTCAAGAAGTTTATTTATTTTTTTGTTTATTTTTAAATCTAATATTTTCTTGGAAAGAAATTTGTTTTCCCAAATAGATTTATCATTTAATGATTCTATTTTTTCTAAGATTTGAGGGCTTTGAATCTTCCCATTATTGTTTATTGCAGAATATGCATTTGTAATGTTTAAAAGATTATCTCCGTAGGCGCCAATAGCTAATGATGGGAATTCCTCAAACTCTTGTTTATAGCCTAGTCCAAATGAATTCGCTAAATTGATAATATTTTTTAAGCCAATTTTTTTTGTTATTGATATTGGAACGATATTTGATGAACTTTTAAATGATTCAATCAAAGATATTGAACCTCTATAATCGTCTGAAAAATTTTTTGGGCAATAACTTTCCCAGCATCTTGGTAAGTCTTCAAATTTATCTCTTAATTTTATTCCTTCTATTAATGCAGCAGTATAAGGAATTATTTTAAAAGTAGAACCTAAAGGTCTTACAGATGTAATAACTCTATTATATTCATTAATTGAAGGATTTTTGCTGGTTATCATTGTCCTGATTAGTCCAGTGTTTGATTCAATTGATAACAGAGCAAACTCAAGTTCTTTAGGCCCAGCATATCTTGATATTTTTTGAGCTTTTTCTTGCCAATCTTTATTGATAGAAGATTTAATTCTTAAAAACTTATAATTATTTTTATTTTCAATTTTTTTGTCTGTTTCCTGAAGAATAAAATTTATTAGTAATTTATCATCTAAAAAATTATCAGCTTTTTGATAATTTAAGTTTATTTTCTCTTTAATAGCCTTATTCTTATTTGCAAGAGAAATGTATCCATCAATATACATTGATTCAAGGACTTTATTTCTATTTTTAATAGCTAGTTCTATATTTTGATAAGGCGAATAAATTGATGGAGCTGGAGCTAATCCTGCAATTAATGCCATCTCTGATAATGTCAATTCTTCTATAAGTTTCCCAAAATAAACTTGGGAAGCCTCGTTAACTCCGTATGCTCCTGATCCTAAATAAATATTATTTAGATATAATTTTAGGATTTGATTCTTGTTATATCTAAGTTCAAGTATGAGGGATAAAAATATTTCTTTGATTTTTCTTTGCAAACTTATATCATTATTTAGAAAAAGTAATCTGGCAACTTGTTGAGTAATCGTACTTCCTCCCTCCTTAACATAACCACTTCTAATATTTTGAATAAGAGCACGTGAAATACTTTTTAAATCTATTCCATTATGTTTATAAAATCTTTTATCCTCCGAAGATATAAAAGAATGTTTAAGAAAAAATGGAATTTTATGTTTACTATTATCTATTTCAAATTTTCGGCTTAATTTGCTTAGTATCTTATTATCAGAAGATGATATTACATAAGAATAATTGGTTATCCTAGACCCTTTCTTTTTAGATACATCAAATTTTAATGTAGTAAATATTAGACTAAAAATATAAAAAGATATTCCAGAAAAAATTAATATTGGTATTACTAAAACAAAAGATTTGGATTTAATCTTTTGCACCTTAAGCAACTAAAAAACTATGTCCTATCGCTAAAGCTGTAACTAACATTCCAGTTATAAGGAATGGTTGGGCACTCGCTTGATATTTGACATCAAACTTTAGAGGATCTCTCAGTAACCACATATCTTGAAATGTAATTTGTGGTATTACCAATAAAACCAAAATTACAGAGGCTAAATGTTGACCAATAATGACTAATACTAGAACCATTGCTAATTGAAAAATGTCAATCAGCCCCGCACTTATTCTACTTGCATTTTTAATTCCAAATACTACTGGTAAAGAATTTAAGCCTAGCTTTGAGTCTCCTTCAACACTTTTGAAATCATTAATAATAGCAATTCCCAGTCCTGAGAGGCTATAAGCAAGTGTTAGTAATGCCGTCACAATAGTTAATTTTCCAAACAAGGCTTGTCCTGCCCACCAAGGTAAAGCTATGTATGATGCGCCTAATGCATAATTTCCAAGCCAACCATTCTGTTTTAATTTGAGGGGTGGAGCAGAATATATATAACTAACAAAAGATCCTCCTAATGCTAAAAGTAAGACGGAGGGAAAGTTATGTTTAGCATATAAATCTAATAGAAAAGCAACTATTAGGCCTGCAATAAGTAATACCCAAATTTGAATTTTTACATCTTTAATTGAAATTTTACCAGAGGGAATTGGTCTATTTGGTTCGTTAATTGCATCAATTTCTTTATCAAAGTAATCATTTATGGTTTGTGTATAACCTGCAAGAAGTGGCCCACTCATTAACATACATGCTAGTGAAGCTAAAACATTACTAAATGTCCATTCAAAATTTCCACTTGCGGCTGCTCCACAAATAACTCCCCATATCAAAGGGATCCATGTAATTGGCTTCATTAACTGTATACGAAGTTTCCATATACTTGAAGTTTCTGATGCACCCTTAATTCCTAATAGTTGTTTTGGATCATTCACTTTACTCTTTAACCTTTCTCAATTTCTTCTGGGAAAAACCAGTTTTGCTCACCATTCTGAAATTTTGCGGTGATTCCAATACTCCTGCCGTCTGTCATCTTATAGCCTGTTATTACGGCTTTAGGATTAGAGGATATTTGATCAATTAGTTTCGTTGGCAGTCTATCTTTTACTTTGTTAATGTTAATTTTGATCTTACTACCGATTTTGGGTAATAATTTTGATTCAGCCATAAGAGGTAAAATGGAAGCTATTATGCAAGATTAACAGCATTTGGACAATTTTTACTAAAATGGTTGCTCTTCGTTTAATTCCTTGTTTAGATGTCGCCAATGGCAGAGTCGTTAAAGGTGTAAATTTTGTAAACTTAAGAGATTCAGGGGATCCTGTGGAATTGGCTTGTAGATATTCTGATGAAGGCGCAGATGAATTAGTATTTTTAGATATTAGAGCAAGTGTGGAAAATAGGAATACATTAGTTGACCTTGTTTCTAGGACAGCAAAATCAGTAAAAATCCCTTTTACAGTTGGTGGAGGCATAGATTCTGTTTCTTCTATTAATGATCTTTTAAGAGCAGGAGCGGATAAAGTGAGTTTGAATTCCTCAGCGGTAAGAAATATTGATTTAATTTCTGAAAGTTCTAGAGAATTTGGTTCTCAATGCATCGTTATAGCAATTGATGCTCGAAGAAAAGTTAATAAGTTTGGTGAGTGGGAGGTATATGTAAAAGGAGGGCGTGAAAATACTGGTATAGATGTATTAACTTGGGCAAAGAAAGTTGAGGAATTAGGCGCGGGGGAAATATTGCTTACTTCAATGGATGGTGATGGAACACAAAATGGATATGATTTGAATTTGACAGAATCTGTTGCAAATATTGTTGATATCCCAGTAATTGCATCCGGAGGGGCAGGCTCTTTAGAAGATATCTATGATGTTTTCAAAGAAGGCAGGGCATCAGCAGCACTTTTAGCATCATTACTTCATGATAATAAACTTACTTTAAAAGAAATAAAAACTTACCTCCTCGAAAAAAAACTTCCAATTAGACCATATGAATAAAATTTATTTTATTCCTAAAAATTAATAAGTTTAAAATTGAAAAATGAAATTTACAAAAACTATCGAAGTCAAAAATATATTTAATAAAATTTCTTATAAATATGACTTTTTAAATAATTTATTAAGTTTTGGGCTGCACAGATTATGGAAAAGGAAATTAGTTAATTTATTGGAACCTTTAAATGGTGAAGATTGGGCTGATTTGTGCTGTGGAACTGGAGATTTGGCATTCTTAATTTCTGAGAGAGTTAGTCCAATGGGTTCAATTACTGGAATTGACAGTGCAGAGGATATCTTAGATATTGCAAAGAAAAAATCAGAGCTAAAAAAAAATAAATTTATTAAGTGGGAAATTCAAGATGTATTAGAAATTAATGATTATTCAAAAAATTTTGATGGGATTTGCATGTCATATGGACTAAGAAACTTGAATAATGTTGAAGAAGGAATAAAAAAAGTTTTTTATCTTCTGAAGGATAAAGGAAGGGCAGGATTTTTGGATTTTAATCACTCAACAAAAAGTTCTTTATCCAATATTTTTCAGAAAATTTATTTGAGATTTATAGTAGTAACGATTTCGCGACTTTTTAATTTAGGTCCAGAGTATGCTTATATTGAAAAAAGTATTAGAAAGTTTCCAAAGAAAAATGAGCTTATAAATATTGCTAAGGAAGTTGGATTTAAAAAAGCAGAATATAGGACTATTTTGGGGGGGCAAATGGGAATACTAATTTTAACTAAATAAAAGATTTAGTTATTTATTTTTCTCCAACAAAAAGAACACTTCCCCCATCTTTTGATTTCGCCCTCAGGAGTTGGGGAATTACACAGAGTACAAATGCACATATTATTTTGATGGATTCTGATTGGATGCTTTGCCCAAATTAACTTTGCATTAGTAGCGTTGATATCTTTATTTTTAATTTCATAATTTTGTATTATTTTTATTTCATTCAAAGTTATTCCAATTTTCTCAATTCTTTCTTTTAATTTATGCTTGTTATAGATTAAAGCTTGCCGCCACTGTGGATGATTTACTGCAATAGTAAGTATTTTTTTTTCAATATTTAATGGTTTGCATTCTTGAAATAGTTCCAAACCGATTAAATTCTTCCAGTTTTCGTTTATTTTAGAAAGTTTATCTAAGTCTCCCCATGACTTTTTGAAATTATCAAGACAATTTTTCAATGGCTGTGGATTCCTTCTATTCACTATTGGAAAATACTTTTTGTCCAATTTGTAAAATTTACTTATTAAGACTAAAGTTAATCTAATCTTCAAAAAGATGCTCGTTGTTTTAATAAAGAATTTGTGAAAGTTATTGGATCTGCAGCTAAGACAGTTTTTTATTTAAAAAAAATTCAGGGTCAATATCCAAGCTGGAGAGTTCTTTATAAAATAAAATGTAAAAGTACCGAAAATGAGCTAACAAACTTGCTTGGATATTCTGAAATAAAGAAAAACCAGCCAGTAGCGATAATAGCAAGAGAACAGTTCTCCGGTTTTGGCCAAAACCTAAAAACTTGGATTTCTCCAAAAGGAGGAATTTGGTTAAGTGCAGCTTACCCAATATTTTCAAAAGAATTTACAAGTCAAATATTTAATTTGTCTTTAGGAATAAAGATATGTGAAATGCTTAGACAAGAAAATATAAATGTTTGTTTGAAATGGCCAAATGATATTTTCTTTGGTTCAAAAAAGTTGATTGGTTTTCTCCCTAGGGTGATAACCAGAGGCAAGGAAATTATTTATGTGAGGATAGGTCTTGGCATGAATGTTTTAAATTACACTCCATCAGAAGGTATTTCATTATCAAAAGTACTTCAAACTAAGAATATTAATCAACATTATTGGACAGCCAAAGTTCTTAAAGCTTTTCATGATTCAATTGAATGTAATAACAAAAAAGAATATGTAATCAAATCGGCAAATCAGTTCCTCAATAAAAAATTCTTACCTAGTGGTTTTTGTCCTCATACATGGAAAATTAAAGATATTGATTCGAATGGGCATTTAAGGATTGAAAATGAAACTCAACTGAAGGTAATTAGAAGGTTCTAAATTTAATTAACTTTTAATTCAACTATTCTTCCATCTTTAAATTTGGCTATTTTTTTTGCGCGATTAGCAACTTCATCTTCATGCGTAACTAAAACAATAGTTATTCCGGATTCATGCAGTTTGTCAAAAAGATCTAGTACATCTTCGGTTGTTTTTGAATCAAGTGCTCCGGTGGGTTCGTCTGCTAATAATATGGCAGGGTTATTGATGATAGCCCTAGCAATTGCTACTCGCTGTTGTTGACCTCCTGATAATTGATTAGGGCGATTATGCATTCTTTCAGAAAGGCCAACTTTCTTTAAGGCATTCTTGCCTCGCTCTAATCTTTGCTCAGGGTCAATTCCAGCATAAATCATTGGTAAAATTACGTTCTCAAGTGCTGTTGCGTCTGAGAGAAGATGAAATTGTTGAAAAACGAAGCCTAATTTTTGGTTGCGTATTTCGGCTAGCTCATCATCAGATAAATTTTCAACAGGGATATCATTTAATTTGTAAACACCTTCAGATGGTCTATCTAGACATCCAATAATATTCATAGCTGTACTTTTGCCTGAGCCACTAGCTCCCATTACAGCTAAATAATCACCTTTATAAATTTCTAAATTTATGCTGTCTAAGGCTTTAACAGTTAGATCATCTTTCCCATATTTTTTAGATACTTTTTCTAAAATTGCGACTTTCTTAGACATTTATTGAAAAATTCTTCTAGGAAATATTGTTTGCTGCAGCAATAACATCTTGTAAGAAAGGAGTCTCTGAAACTGCTGTGTTAGCTAATTTAAAAAGAGGATTAGAGAGAATTCCTCCAAGAGCAGTTACTGCCACACAAGTATAAAGTGCAACTCTCAAGGGAGGCAGTCCCACAATTCCCCAATTAATTTCAGGATATGATTTGACTATTTCAGATGCTTCCTGTGGTTCTTTAACCACCATCATTTTGATCACTGAAATGTAGTAATAAATGGATATAACTGAAGTTACTAATCCAATGATTACTAATAAATACTGATGATTTGCCCAACCTGCAAAGAACAAGTATATCTTTCCAAAAAATCCTAACATTGGAGGTAATCCTCCAAGTGATAGAAGACAAAGGCTTAAGCCTAATGTAATGAGAGGATCTTTTTGGTAAAGTCCTGAGTAATCAAGAATCCTGTCAGAACCAGTTCTCAATGAGAAAAGAATTACACATGAAAATGCTCCCAAATTCATAAACAAATATGCCGCCAAATATAAAACAGCAGCTGATAACCCATCTTGTGTACCAGATACTATTCCAATCATGACAAATCCAGCTTGACCAATAGAACTGTAAGCTAGCATCCTTTTCATGGAGGTTTGAGCTAGAGCTACAACATTTCCTAGAGCCATGCTCAATATTGCCAAAATGGTAAATAAAAGTTTCCATTCTTCGTCAAAAGAAGAGAAAGTTGTGCTTAATATTCTTATTGCGAATGCAAAGCCCGCTGTTTTTGAACCAACAGATAAAAAAGCCACTACAGGAGTAGGTGAACCCTCATATACGTCAGGAGTCCATTGATGAAAGGGAACAGCAGCAATTTTAAATGCAACTGTTGATAAAACAAATACAAGTGCTAGTGAAGTAATGAAGGATGGCTTATTGATAATCTCTAAACCTATTGTCGATAGATTTGTTGAACCACTTAATCCATAAAGAAAAGAGGATCCATACAAATAGACAGCAGCAGCAGCTGATCCAACAAGGAGGTATTTTAAGGCCGCTTCTGAACTTCTTGGATCTCTCTTGAGGTAACCAGAAAGTAAGTAGCTTGCTACAGATAAAGTTTCAAGAGATATAAATACACTAATAAGGTCAGTAGATCCACATAAAAGCATTGCTCCAAGGGTGGCCGAAAGAACTATCGCAGCAAACTCGCCAATTGGGCTACCACTTTGTTCTGTATACCGCCAACTTATAAGTAAAGATACCAAGGTTGATAAAGAAATTATTGCTCTAAATGCGATTGCTAAATTATCTGAATTAAAGGACCCAAGGAATGCGCTTTCTACCGGATTATTCCATTGCAATGCCAAGCTAACAAGAGAGCTTCCGATTGACAAATAGCAAATTATTGGCGCCCACTTTGATGCAGTTTTTTCTCCAGCTAAATCTACAAGAAGTGTTCCAACAATACCTAGTAAAATAAAAGCCTCTGGAATAATGGCTTGAGCATTTAAATTAATTGTAAAGATTTCGTTGGGCACTTTATTAAATTGGATTAAATTAGAAGTTTGATTGTAAGGGTCTAGGAGTTAATCTTAACTTGATTATAATTTGTGGGTATGATTTTTGAAATTTTCAGAAGAAAATACTTGAAAAAGCTTCAAATAATCATAATATGCCCTAACAGAACAAAAACACCAATTTTTGAAATAAACCTTGGATCACACACTTGTTATTGTTGAAAGTCCCACCAAAGCAAAAACTATAAGAAAGTTTTTGCCTCCTAATTATGAAGTTCTCGCTTCAATGGGACATGTAAGAGATCTTCCAAAAGGAGCTGCTGAAATACCTGCTGCGGTTAAAAAGGAAAAATGGTCAAGGATAGGAGTTAATACAACAGAAGATTTTGAACCACTTTATATAGTTCCAAAAGATAAGAAAAAGGTTGTTAAAGAGTTAAAAGATGCATTGAAAGGTGCGACCCAGCTATTACTGGCAACTGATGAAGATAGAGAGGGAGAGAGTATTAGCTGGCATCTCTTGCAAATACTTAAGCCTAAAATACCAACTAAGAGAATGGTTTTTCATGAAATCACAAAAAGGGCAATTAATAAAGCTTTAGACCAAACAAGAGAAATTGATATGGAACTTGTTCAGGCTCAAGAAACAAGAAGAATCTTGGACAGGCTTTTTGGATATGAATTATCTCCTTTACTTTGGAAGAAGGTAGCCCCCCGATTATCTGCTGGTCGTGTTCAATCAGTTTCTGTAAGACTTCTTGTTAGGAGAGAGAGAGAAAGAAGATCCTTTAAAAAAGCTAGTTACTGGGGGATTAAAGCCTCCCTAGTAAAAGATAATATTACTTTCGAAACTAAATTATTCAGTTTAAACGGTCAAAGAATTTCTAACGGTTCCGATTTCGACGAACAAACCGGTAAATTAAGAGAAGGAAACAAATCTTTGATTATTGGAGAAGAACAAGTAAATGATTTATTGAAGATTTTTTCCTCAGAGGATTGGTTAGTCTCGAAAATCGAAAAAAAGCCATCCACTCGTAAGCCAGTTCCTCCATTTACAACTAGCACATTACAACAAGAAGCAAATAGGAAGCTTCGTTTGTCTGCAAGAGAAACTATGAGATGTGCACAAGGGCTATATGAGAGAGGTTTCATAACATATATGAGAACTGATTCAGTTCATCTCTCCGAACAAGCCACAAGAGCTGCTAGAGAATGTGTCAGTTCTATGTATGGAAAAGAATATTTATCTAACTCACCAAGACAATTTAATTCAACTGCAAGAAATGCTCAAGAAGCACACGAAGCTATTAGGCCTGCAGGTGAGGTATTTAAAACACCAAAGGAAACTAATCTAACTGGTAGAGACTTATCGCTTTACGATTTAATTTGGAAAAGAACTGTAGCTAGTCAAATGGCGGAAGCTAGGTTAACAATGATTAATGCTGAAATTAGCGTAGGGGATGGATTATTTAAATCGAGCGGGAAAAGTATTGATTTCGCAGGATTCTTCAGAGCTTATGTTGAGGGAAGTGATGACCCCAGTTCATCCCTTGAACAAAAAGAAATTATTCTCCCAAGCTTAACAACTGGAACATGTCTTGAAGTTACTAATAAGGAATCTACTTTTCATGAAACTAAACCTCCTGCAAGATACACAGAGGCTGCATTAGTTAAAGTTCTTGAAAAAGAAGGGATTGGCAGACCTTCTACCTATGCAAGCATTATTGGGACCATAGTTGATAGAGGTTATGCGAATATATCTTCCAATACTTTGGCTCCAACTTTTACAGCTTTTGCTGTTACTGCTCTATTAGAAGAACATTTTCCTGATCTGGTTGATACTACTTTTACTGCAAAAATGGAATATTCTTTGGATGAAATATCTTCAGGCAATCTTGAGTGGCTACCATACCTCGAAACTTTCTATAAAGGTAAAAATGGTTTGGAGGTAAAGGTTCAGAAAACAGAGGGTGATATTGATGGTAAAGCTTATAGACAAGTTGATTTCGAGGACCTCCCTTGCGTAGTCAGAATAGGCTCTAACGGACCTTGGCTAGAGGGTACAAAAATTGATGAATCTGGTAATGAAATTCAGGCTAAAGGTAATCTTCCAATGGATATTACTCCTGGAGATTTAGACATTAAACAAGTTGATCAAATCTTAAGTGGCCCATCGGATCTTGGCACTGATCCAAAAACTGGGGAAAAAGTCTTTTTAAGATTTGGCCCTTATGGACCTTACGTTCAATTGGGAAATAATGATCAAGATAAAGCTAAACCAAGAAGAGCTTCATTACCCAAAGAGTTGAAAACTGATGATCTAACTCTAGATGAGGCTCTCGTACTTTTAAGTTTGCCTAGATTGTTAGGGGTTCATCCTGAAGGAGGAGTTATTGAGGCTGATAGAGGAAGATTTGGCCCATATATAAAATGGATTAAAAATGAAAATGAATCTGAAAACAGATCCTTAAAGAAAGAGGATGATGTTTTTACAGTTGATATAGAACGAGCATTAGAAATTCTTGCGATGCCAAAAATGGGTAGAGGTGGTCAAGAGGTACTTAAAGACTTTGGAAAACCGAAAGAATTTAAAGAAAAAATTCAAATATTAAATGGAAGATATGGCGTCTATTTAAAATGTGGCAAAACTAATGTTTCGATTGCTAAAGATACTGACATAGAAAAAATTACTATAGATGACGCGGTATCTCTTTTAGAAGAAAAACTAAAAGATAAAAAAGGCGCTATTTTAAAAAAAACAAAGATTAGGAATAAAAAAACTACAAGGAAAAAGAAAAGTTAGAAAAAATATGATTTTAAAAAAAAAAGAACTTTTTTTATTAATTTTTTTAATTTTCTTGCAATCATGCTCTGGAGGGAGGATTGGAAATTTTCTTGAAAGTAGTTTTAATGA